>CAMBZY010000006.1 GCA_945872325.1 Candidatus Kuenenia stuttgartensis
AAGCAGCACAACCTCCAGGGCCAACTGGTGGCCGATGCCAGACCTGACACGATGCCAAGCTACACTCAGGCCCAGATTGCTGGCAGGAAGATCAGCGACAAGCCGAAGAAGGATAGCGCTGTCGGACAGGCGTCGGCTGAGGAGATCGAAGAGACAGCGGAAAAAGGTCCTCGGCGCGTCATGAAACTTCCCAAGCTCCGAATTTTTGGAAAACCTGAAGAATCGACACCTGAACCCAATTCGGATCAGAAAGCGTACCCTTCGAAAACTATTCCAGAAAAACCTCCGTACAAACAACTTCGCCCATATATCCCATTTTTAAACCGAACGCCGTCTCCTCCACGCGTTCCAACGCCTGAAAAATAAGCACTTAATCGCTTCAAGATTAAGGAATTACAACACTCAAACGGCTCGCCTTCAATCGAAGGCGGCCGTTTTTTATTCTCCATATCTGAGAATCGTCACAGCCTCAATCAGATACCCTATTTTACCAAATCATCCTAATTACCAGTTTTCGCCTATTCGGTATTAAAGTTGTGAGGCGTGTTGATCGAAAATTAGTTGTGAAGGTTAGGTTCGCTACGACAAGGATGAATGCCAGAACCCTTGGAGTGGTCGGAACCGGCCAAACCCGTCCCTTGAGCAAGGACATCTCCCGAATCGGTTTTGACTTTCGGGTCAGGACAGATTCTCGCAGTCAGGAACGTTCGCAAGATTCGTTCTGAATGTTGAAAGCGGGAGCAATTGGGACAGGTCGTCGCCGATGGTGCCAGGGATTGGATTCCCGAAGCCCGGCTGGTGGAGGCTTGTTTAAGACACGTCGGGCCATAACGGATGGTTGGTGACTCAACCTCCGAGGTCTCGCACAACCAAGGAAGCGAGTGGAGTCCTCGATATGAAAAAGGTTTACACCACCGGCCAAGTCGCCAAGATTTGCAAGGTGGCTCCAAGAACTGTCAGTAAGTGGTTTGATTCAGGACGTTTACGCGGATACAGAATCCCTGGTTCCCAAGACCGGCGGATTCCTCGCGAGCATCTCCTTCGGTTCCTCAAGGAACACGGAATGCCTCTCGGTGATCTTGAAGCTGAGGTTTACAACAAAATTCTCGTCGTGGGTGCTGATGCTCCTCTGATGGGTCAGTTGAATGAGAACCTCCGCGAACAAGATGATTTTCGCCTCGAAACTGCCTCTTCAGGCTTCGAAGCGGGCATCAGAGCCGAGAGCTTTCACCCAGACTGTATCATTATTGATATGGCCATCGGGCGAATTGAAGCGGGCCAAATCGCACAGAACCTGCGCCGAAGCCAAGATCACGTCAGCACGGTTTTGATTGCTCTGACAAGCGAAACCCCTGGACCTGAAATTTTAACCCTTGGTTTTAACGACGCTTTCAAGAAGCCATTCGATGGCTCTTTGCTCAGCGAACGCATCAAACGACTGATCTCCCAGAAAAAATCCGACGAAATCTGATCTCTCAGATTCTCGATCTGCATTTTTAAAAATGGCCGTGTTTGATCCCTTGCGAAATCAAGAGATCAAACCACGGCCTTTTTCGTTATCATATCCACCTAAGGAATCATCCACATGAATGTCACCAGATCCACTTCCATGAGCATCCTGAATCGTCCGGAACTGGCCGCAATCATCGCGCTGATTCTGGTGATCGGCGGACTCTCCACACCCGGCATCACCACCGACGAACCTTTGGATGTCGGCCCCGGTCGTCACTATTGGGACGTTCTTGCCAGGCAGGGCCTGAACTTCTTCGCAGAAGCCTCTGTGAATGATGCATTCGGAGGGAATCCCGACCACCCTCCACTCGCCCGCTGGTTGCTCGGCGCCGCCTCCCATGGCTTCCAGATCTTCCAGGTCTTCTTTACAGGAAACGCTGATCCAACAGGGCTTTACATCCTCTCAGGACGTGTCGCACCAGCTCTAGCGTTTGTTCTGACAATCACTTTGATCGCCCGATTTGTGACCGCCCGTACAAGCCCTTTAGCCGGCTGGACGGCCGCCCTGTCCTATTTATTTCTACCACATGTCTTTGCCCATGGTCACCTTGCAGCGTTAGAAACGATCCTCAATCTCTTCTGGTTTGCAGCTGTTGTTGGCTGGCTCAGGTGGACTGAAAAACCGTCCATAAAACGGGCCGTTTTCGCCACCATCCTCACCGCCCTGACCATGCTCACCAAAATCCACGGATGGCTCCTGCTGCCTTGGGCTGTGATACTTATCCATTTCTATGGAATTGGTTTAAAGCAACGAATCTCGGGATTGGCCACGGTTGCACTCGCACCGTTGCTCTGGTTCGCGGGTTGGCCATGGATGTGGTACAACACACCCTCCAGGCTATCTGCGTACTTTGGCGGAACTGTCGACCGCCTCCACTTGAAAGTGCTTTACTTCGGCCAGGTTTATCAGGACAACCAGCTTCCCTGGCACAGCTCGCTAATCCAGTTTCTTGCTGCGATCACTCCATTTACGATGATCCTTCTCAGCGCAGGCCTGTTTGCCACAATCCGTGGAGAAGGCATCAAAGGTGGCCGTCCAGTCGCTCTGCTGATCGGCCAGATGATGCTGTTATTCACCTTACCCATAACACGATACGACATGGACCGCCTCTTTCTGGTGGTCTGGCCACTGGTGGCTGTTCTAGCTGGCTCAGGGGCCCAATGGATCAGCCAGATCATGCGTCACAAGGGCTTTTCAACCAGGGTTTCGACAATCGTTTTAGGGGTTGGTTTGGTCTCGTCCGCATGGCCCTGCCTGATGGAAGTCTCTCCGCTCAGTTATGTCAGTCCATTGGCAGGCGGATTGCGTTTTTTTGAGACGCAGGGAATGGATCTGAATTTTTGGGGCGATGCCGTGGATCAAGCACTATTAAGAAAACTTCAGGACGTCCGCTCCAAGGGAGAGGTGGTGGCTGTGGTGCCAACGCTTCATTCCACTCAATCATTATTCTTCATGCCTTTGGAATCGATGAAGCAGGGAGACCTGTTTCGCGATCAATCCGCCTGGCGAGACGCACACTTCCTGGTCGTCTACCGACGCCAATCCTATTGGCCAGATGAGTTTGTAGAATGGATAAAAACGCATGAGCCGATTTCCCTGAGGAGCCGAAACGGAATTTGGCTGGCAGGAATCTGGCCTGGCCCGAAATTATTGAGGCCGATTTCGCAGGTCAAGACGGATTGAATTACGACCAAATCGAAAAAAAGACCTACCAGATGATTCGCTAGTTTCTATAATTCTTTCATATCGAATTGGATCTGCGTGTGAGAAAAAGGTTGTGATCATGTCGGGCTGGACACATTTGGATGAACATGGCCAAGCCCGCATGGTGGATGTGACCGATAAGGCCACCACTCAGCGAACCGCTTCAGCCTCAGGTCAGATCCGAATGAAGCCAGCCACTTTGGAGGCGATTGAATCGTGCAACTCCAAAAAAGGCGACGTGCTTGCTGTGGCCAGAGTAGCCGGCATTCAGGCTGCCAAACGAACGGACATGCTCATTCCGTTGTGTCACAGTCTTGGTCTTGATAGCGTTGAGGTAAGATTTACGCACTTGCCTCCTGATCTGCTACGGATAGATTCCACCGTTCGGACCACCGGCCGGACTGGTGTCGAGATGGAAGCGTTGGTCGCTGTATCCACTTCTGCCCTCACAGTTTATGACATGTGCAAGGCGGTAGATCGCGACATGACCATTGAGCAAATCCGTTTGGAATCGAAGTCGGGTGGTCGTTCCGGAGATTTTCTCCGCGATTCGTGAAGCCCTTCCCTTTTCGAGTTTCCCCACGACGGGTCAGCCAATTTTTCGGAGAGATTGTCCGATGTCCTCAGCAACAGACGACCTGCGCAGTATGGATCAAACCCGACGTCGCCTCGCTGCGTTGTATCTTCCGATTGCTCAGGATCTGGAAGCCTCTGAAGTTATCTACCGTGAAGAGCTCAAAAGTCGAATTCCATTCGTCCAGCAACTCGTAGACCACGCCGCCAGGTTTCAGGGCAAACGCCTCAGACCGACCCTGCTCCTCCTCTCGGCCCAAGCCTGCGGAGGCGTTCGGCCAATTCACCACCAACTTGCCGCCGTGGTCGAGATGATCCATACCGCAAGTCTTGTACACGACGACATTTTAGACGACGCCATGGTCCGCCGCCATGCCGCCACCATCAACGTCGAATGGGGCAACGAACCAGCGGTTCTCTTGGGCGATTACCTCTTCACACATGCTTTCCACCTGGCGGCCGCAACCGGTTCCACCGTGGCCTGTCAATGGATCGCCCGTGCCACAAACCGTGTGTGGGAAGGGGAAATGACACAGACCCACCACCGTGGAAATCTGGATTTGGATGAAGCCACCTATTTCGACATCATTCGCGGCAAGACCGCCGAACTGACGGCCGTCTCAGCTGCACTTGGGGCTTACTTCGCAGATTCAGATCCGCTTGTTGTCGAAGCTTTGGAAGCCTACGGAACAAACCTCGGAATCGCATTCCAGATCGTCGACGACTTGCTCGACATTCTGGGAGATGAGCGAAATACAGGCAAAAGCCTCGGGACAGATCTCGACAAAACCAAGCTCACACTCCCCATGATCCGCTTTCTGGCAACGGCACCCGTCGAAGATGCTGATAATCTAAGACGACTGATCCTCGATAAGTCCTGCTCTTCAAACAGACGTAAGTTGTTGAGAGATCTGATCGGAACAACGGACATTTTCGAAAACTGCTGGCAATGTGCCTTCGATTATGCCAATCAGGCCCGCGACAATCTTGCGATCCTCGAAGACTCTCAAGCCAAGGCCATTTTGGTCGCCGTGGCTGAAGGGGCTGTTAGACGAGCTTTTTAGTCTGAATGGCCGGCCCGACCAACGAATTCCATCTCGGATCGTTTGGAAAATATTGCAAACCTGCACTTTGGACTTCCTGTTTCGGGATGAATTCCATAAGATACGGGTATGAAATACGCAGAAAAACTCTACCGACAATTGGTCCGCCTCGGCTGGAATCAGCAAAAACTTTCGCGTACATCAGGTGTGAGCGACTCGGAAGTTTCAAGAATTCTGGCTGGCAAATCCAACCCAGGCCTCGAAAATGCTTTCCGGCTCTCTTCGGCCGTTGGTCTCTCACTTGACTTCATGGCCAACGAAAATCTGGTCGAAGATCCGATTCTCGAAACCGCTGGCCTGACTGAAGCACACCGAGAACTACTGGCAATCGCTAACGCCATGGGTGTGCGACAAGTGACCCAACTCCTGGACATCGCCCAGCACCTGGGTTACGACATGGCTTTGAGACGCCTCATCGACGCCCGGCCTACCATCCAACCCGTCGCTGCAGATTCCACGGCCTCCACCAAGGCCACCACCGCCGCCTTGAAAAAATCCGGAAGCTGACTTCCAAACCCCTCAGCTTGATAAAACGAATCCGAAAAGCCGAATCGAAAAATCGCTTCGGCTTTTTTTATTTTGGACTTGAGCCTTTTTTAAATTTAGGTTACTTCAACCATATCGACAGACAAACATCGGCCAAGGATTGAGTCGAAGTCTGAATTTCCATGCAACTAGACTTGCCAAGCAGGGAGGCCCTGAACATGAACCGCAGACGAGCTTTGATCGGGTCTTTGTGGGCGAGTTGCGCCGGTTTGGTTGCTCCGAAACTGGCCGCCCAGACTCCTCAAAAAAATGCTGACAGCGATCTCGAGCCAGTTGGCAAATTAAAAACTGTTCCCACACAGGACAAACGACCAGCCCGCCCCAAAACTGACGGGGACGCTGCTGAACCGTCCGAAGGTGCTGCTGTCGCCGGCTTTGACGAGGCTGGCCATAAGTGGATGAATTACGACATCGCCCGCTACATGGAACTGCCGCACGACCAGACGAATCCGCCCCAGAACGCGATCATTGACTGGATCCTGCGTCGGTATGGCACGAACATCTGGCACAGCGATAAAGTCACCTCTCTGGTGGCCAATAAAACACAGGTCAAAGCCTACCACAACCCGAAGGTGCTCAAGCAGGTGGGTGAAATTGTGGAACGGTTTACCGAATCCACAGCCGACATCCTCAAAGTCCACATCCGCTTCGTCGCTGCAGCCGACCCCCGCTGGCGATACATGGTTCTTTCCCGGATGAACCTGTTGGGCGGTGGCCCTCAGGGTCAGCAAATCTGGACCATGAGCCTCACAGACGCCACCATGGCCCTGACACAAATGCAGGTTTATCAAGGCTTTGAGTTGCTTGCAGATCAACAGGTGGAAATGATCAACGGCCAGACCCTCTCGATGATCACCACCGAAAAGAAGCCTTACAATCCCGGGCTTCAGCGTCAGGCCACGGCCAACACACAATCCACCGAGCCTTCTTTCAAAGAGTTGATTGAAGGTGTCATGCTGAAATTCAGCCCACTTCTGACCTACACCGGCGATGCTGTGGACGGAGCCGTGGAGCTCACCTGCAACACCGTGAAAAGCATGATCAAGACCCGCGTTCTGGCTGGCCGGGAACAAGGCGCGAATGAAGCCACAATTGATGTTCCTGAAGTGATTTCGAGCCGGCTTGTGAATACGGTTCGCTGGACCATTGGCCAGACACTGGTGATCTCAGGCGGGATCCACCCGGGCATGTTGCTGAAGAACAAGAACGGATTTTTGAATCTGAGGATCCCAGGAACAGTTCCGACTCAGACAGAAACATTGATTTTCATTGATGTTGAGACACCAAACTCGCCAAATCGGGCCGCCAACGGGGCCGCTGGATCCACCACCCTGCGAAGCGGTGGCCGCGGAGCCGTGGAAGCGATCGACGACCCGGAAAAGAACGGCGAAGGTAAATAAGACAAGTTCTTATAATCATCAGGATCAATCGATGGTTCTGTTGCAATTTACGAAAAGAACGGCAGGGGATCATTCTCCTGTCGTTCTTGTTTGCCTTAATTTCTTAAAAACCCAAAACCATTTGACCAAACGCCACCCGACCTGCTAGCATTTTTGCTTCTGTCTGATGATCTCCGGCTGATATATGAGATTCGTCCGTTTGGGCGGCTGAAGGGTTGAAGGCGTGTCGAACACTTGCGTGGTGGGCTTGCAGTGGGGTGACGAAGCGAAGGGCAAAATTGTGGACTTGCTCTGCGATGTTCACGATGTGGTTGTCCGTTATCAAGGCGGTGCCAATGCTGGCCATACCGTCATGGTCGGCGAGAATACTTACAAGCTCTCCCTCGTGCCGACAGGCGCCGTCAGGCCTGATGTAGACTGCGTGATCGGCAACGGAGTGGTCATTCACCCGCCCATGCTCCTGGCTGAAATGGATCGCCTTCAGACACAAGGCCTGAATTTCCAAGGCCGGATGCATATCAGCGACCGCGCCCACGTCATATTCCCTTATCACCTCGAAGAAGAACGCTGGTCAGAAGAATCCACCACGGAAGGCGAACGCCTCGGCACCACCCGTCGCGGTATCGGCCCTTGCTATAAAGATAAAGTGGGCCGTGTGCATGGGATCCGGATCGGTGAACTGTTCCGTCCCGATCACTTGCGCCAGCGTCTGCGGCGGATCGTGGAATTCAAAAATCAGATCTTCAGCGCCACTCTGAACCCATTCACCCCACTCGATGCAGACGCCATCGCCGACGACTATCTCGGCTATGCCGAACGCCTTCGACCATTCGTCACAGACACCACCGCCTGGCTGGCCAGTGCCGTAAAGGCAAACAGGAACATCCTTTTCGAAGGTGCCCAGGGTTCGCTTCTGGATATTGATTACGGAACCTTTCCGTTTGTCACTTCCTCAAATTCATCAGCCGCCGGTTTGGGAACAGGCTCAGGCGTGCACGCCCGTCAGGTGCAGAACTGGGTCGGGATCGTCAAAGCCTATACCACTCGGGTCGGCGGTGGACCATTCCCAACAGAGCTTGATAACGAAATTGGCCAGCGCATTCGCGATCGTGGCCGCGAGTACGGCACCGTCACAGGCCGACCGCGTCGCTGCGGATGGTTCGACGCCGTAGCCGTTCGCCATTCCGCCTGGGTCAGCGGAGCCACCGAGCTTTCCGTGATGCTGCTCGATGTGCTTTCAGGGTTTGATGAAATCAAAGTGGCTGTGGCTTATGAACGGCCTGATGGTTCGCGACTGGAATGGTTCCCCGGCTGTCTCGAAGAATTAGGCCAGGTCAAGCCAATCTACGAAACCTTCCCGGGTTGGGCTGAAGATGTGACCGGCGTGAAGGATTGGTCCGATTTCCCTGAGAATTTCAAGAAGTACGTTCAGGTTCTGGCTGACCAGGTGGGTGTGCCCGTACGTCGGGTGAGTGTTGGGCCAGAGCGAACCCAGACTGTCGCGGTTCCCGTCTGATTCTGCTAGAATCGAGGGAACGATTCTCGACCCTAAAAATTGGCGACCAGCAGATTGTCGATAAAGCGGGCCTGTTACTTCGTACCAAGCCCACTTTTCGAACCGTTTCGGAGGCTTTCGTAATTCCATGAGCAGTGCCACTCTGGCTCCGAGCAACTTGACTGAAGAAGGTCGCAATCGGCTTGCTGCAATTGGCCTCAATCAAGACCAGTTGCCCCGCCACGTGGCCATCATTATGGACGGTAACGGCCGCTGGGCACAGGAACGTGGTTTACCCAGAGTTTTCGGGCACCGTCGTGGAATTCAAAGCGTACGCGCCGTTTCTGAAGAGTGTCGCCGACTGGGCCTGACCCAGCTCACTCTTTATTGTCTGTCGGTTGAGAACTGGAAACGTCCGCCCCGCGAGCTCAAGTTTCTGATGCGTTTGCTCCGCCATTTTCTGGTCGTGGAACGCGATGAACTGGCCTCAGAGAACATCCGGCTGGTCATGATCGGCGAACGCGAAGGCCTCCCGCCCGACGTTCTGGCCGAGATGGACAGAACCGTTGAAATGACCCGCAACAACACGGGTATGACACTCGCTTTAGCTGTAAATTATGGTGGCCGGACCGAGATCGCCAAAGCCGCTCGCAGGATCGCCGAAAAAGTTGCCAGAGGCGAGCTTCTGCCCTCAGACATCAACGAATCCCTGTTCGACCAGCATCTGGACACGGCCGGAATGCCCGACCCGGATCTTCTGATCCGGACGGCTGGCGAAATGCGTGTCTCAAACTATCTCCTCTGGCAGATTTCTTATTCGGAACTCTGGGTGACTGAAACCAACTGGCCCGACTTCCGTGAAGATAACCTGGCCGAAAGTTTCCACGCCTATGCCGGTCGCAAACGAAAATTTGGCGGACTGATCAAGAGCTGATCCATCACTGGGAGCCTGTAAACTTTGCTTCGCCAACGCTTACCCATCGGGATCGCCCTGATCCTGATCTTTGTGGCCATACTCTGGGTGGATGGAAAAACCGCGCCTTATCATCCGATCTGGATCGGTCTTGTGACCCTTCTCAGTGTCCTTGCGAGCCTTGAACTTCAACATTTACTCGCAAAATCAATCGCCAGACCCTATGCCTATCTCATGACGGCCTGCTCGGCTGCATGTCTCTTCTCGAACAGTTTTTCAGCGGCCTTAAGTATCAACGGACCTCTCGCATTTGGCCCGGTCGCCATCACTTTCTGCTTCAGCCTGGCCGCCATTCTGGTCAAAGGCGTCCATGACTTTGACGATATGCAACCGATCATGCCACGCCTGGCATCTACGGTTTTTGGAGTAGCCTACGTCGGTATCCTCGGCTCGTTTCTGGCACAGATCCGGTTCCTGAATGGACCAGAACAAGGCACATTCGCATTGGCCCTGCTCATTGGAGTCACCAAAGGCACAGACACCGGGGCTTATACTTTCGGGAAAATATTTGGTCGTCATTTAATGACCCCAAAACTCTCTCCGAAAAAGACGTGGGAAGGCGCGATGGGCGGACTGATTTTCGCCATTCTGATGGCTCAGATCATCACCTCTCTCGAAATTTCGGTCCGTGGCCAAGCCACTCTGGAATGGCTTCCAGCGCGACTTCTATTTGCCATAACTGTCTCCATAGCAGGGCAGTTAGGCGATTTGGCCGAATCTCTGATCAAGCGTGAGGCACACTTAAAAGATGCTTCCACAGTGATTCCCGGATTTGGAGGAGTGCTGGACCTTCTCGATTCGTTGTTTTTAGCGGCTCCGGTGGGTTGGGCGATTTTGACGATCCTGCGCTGACCAGTTTTGCCACAGTCTGCCTTATCTCGTTGTGTTTTATGACAAACTTCGCGATAATTGAAATAGATGAACCAAGCCATTGAGCTACATAGGATCTCTCTAGTAACTGTTTTGCAAGGAATGGTCATGCCCGACTCGCCGATCTCGGTGACAATCGCACTGGATAGCCACGACGAAGAAATTGCCGTTCTGGGAAGCCGAGACCAGTTTCTCCGGCAAATTCGCGATTCGTTGGGTATTAAGATTCTAGCCAGACACGGCGAACTCCGAATCGACGGCGATGCCGATCGAGTCGAACGCGCTCAGAAGGTCTTCTCCGAACTTCGTCAGCTTTATGCCACCAAAGTCACGATCAGTTCCACGGAAGTAAACCGGATCCTCGACGAAACCAACCCGTCCGCCTCGAAACTGGCCGAACTTTCACCTGCCCCAACGCCTCTCGAAATTCGCGAAGGCAGCAAGGTTGTCAGGGCCCGTACCGAAGGTCAGGCCGCATACCTCAAAGCCCTGAAAGATAACGAGCTCGTTTTTGCCCTTGGCCCAGCCGGTACCGGAAAAACATTTCTGGCCGTGGCCGTGGCTGTGGGTGCTTTGCGATCCGGAAGCATCAAGAAAATCGTTCTGGTCAGGCCCGCCGTCGAAGCCGGCGAACATCTTGGGTTCCTCCCAGGCGATCTCGAAGCCAAAATCAATCCGTATCTCAGGCCTCTGCTGGACGCCCTCAATGATCTGATGGACTTCGAACAAGTTCGCAGATATATGACAAGCGACCTGATTGAAATCGCCCCTCTCGCCTATATGAGAGGCCGAACCCTGAACGACGCCATGATCATTCTGGATGAAGGCCAAAACGCCACCATCTCCCAGATGAAAATGTTCCTGACCCGGATGGGCAGCAATGCCCGGATCGTGGTCACCGGAGATCCCTCGCAAAACGACCTCCCGCCCGGAATTCCCAGCGGCCTGAACGACGCTGTGGAACGGATCCGCGGCATCAAGAGCGTCGGAGTGATCACTCTGACCAAGGCCGATATCGTCCGCCACCCACTGGTCCAAGCCATTGTGGAAGCCTACGAGAAACCGAAAAAGGACGAGAAGTAAAAGCTTCTTTTCCGTTCGATACTAGCCGGAAATTCGCCATGATGACGGCACACTATCCATGAGTTCGGTACGGCGACGCTGGAAATTTCTGCGGAATCCTCGTAGCACAGATTTTGATCTGGGTAGCGACCGCCGCATCGTCCAAACCCGTGGCCGCCGGCTTCGATTCGTCATCATGATCGCCTCCTGCCTGGTCTCAGCCGCTTTGGTGCATGGCCTTGGCCCACCATTCGGCTTCAGGCTCGGCCAAAGACCGCATCGTGAAATCCGTCTGAATGTGGATCAGATTTCGCGTCGGAATGCACTTCGGTCAAACGCCCAACGACAGATTCGCGAGGATGCCGTCGCACCCCGAATGCTCCATAATCCTGCTCCGATTGAGGACAGGATCAAGTCCATCGAAGACTTGGGAACAGCCGCCGGGCGAGCCAATCGGGTGGACGAACTCCCAGCCTCCATCGCTCAGGCGTGGGGAATGATTTCGCCTGAACTGTTTGAGGATCTTCGGGAAGCCAATGATGTTCCGGAACGTCGGGAGCAATTTTCGCGAGAACTTCGCGAAGCCTTCAGCCCCGTCCTCAAAGAAGGCATTCTGAGCCCGACTCCCCTGCCCCGGATTGATCAGAATGCGACTCAGTTTGCGATCAGACTTGAGGGGCAGGACGATTCACGGTCCAGGCTGGTTACGCGCGATCACGTTTCGCCCGAACGTCTGGGCCGGCCCGATAGCGACTTTGGCAAGCACTTTGTCTCCAGCTTCAGGCCACCCGAACTGGGCCGAAGACTGTTCGAACTGATCGACGACAAACTTGCCGCCTCGCCCACCCTGACCTACGACGAACGCGAAACCACGGTCGCCCGGGAACGGGCCAGAAGCGAAGTTCCTGATATTTTCGATCAGTTCAAACGCGGCGACCTGCTCGTGGAACAAGGCCAGCCGATTGACGCTGAAACCCTTGACCTGCTTCGACTTGAACACGACCGATCCGCCGCTCTTTTTACGCAGCGAGATGTTGCCCTGCGATGGGTGGCTTCCGTTGGCCTGTGTGCTGCGCTTTACGGCCTTTTGAGTATTTATCTGATCCGCAATGAGCCCCGACTCGCTGCTGACACCGCCAAAATTGTCCTCCTGTGCAGCCTGATCAATATTGGCCTGGCCGCCATGCGCGTCCTGTCGGTCCAAAGTTGGGATGCTGAAGCCTTGCCAGTGGCCGTGGGTGGTATGGTGGTCACCATCGCTTTCGGCATGGACGTGGCCATCCTTTTCACCCTGGGCCTTTCACTTTTGACATGCCTCACGCTCGGTGTCGGTATCGACGAACTGATCGTTCTGGCCGGCGGAACCACGGCCGGAATTGTGACTCTGGGCGATGTGCGGTCTCGTACCAAGCTCATCAAAGTCGGTCTGACCATCGGTTTAGCTTATTTCCTCATGACCTGGTCGGCCGGCCTTTGGCAGCGCGACCCTGCGGAGTTGATCCTTTCCATCAGCCTCTGGCGCATGGTCTGGGGCCTGATGGCAGGCTTCTTCCTGGGCGGAATTCTGCCGTTTTTGGAGTCGTATCTGGGTTTGGTCACAGGCATCAGTCTGCTCGAACTGGGCGATGTGCGCCACCCTCTGCTGCAGGAACTGGTCCGCCGAGCCCCGGGAACTTACAACCACTCCGTCACGGTCGGCGCTTTGGCGGAATCAGCAGCGGAGCAGATCGGGGCGAATGCCTTGCTGGTACGGGTCGGGGCTTATTTTCACGACATCGGCAAGATGATCAAACCCGAATATTTTGTCGAAAATCAGGTGCGTGGACAAACCAGCCGACACGCGGGTTTAAACCCCTCAATGAGCACCATGATCATTATCGGGCACGTCAAGGATGGTTATGAACTGGGCCTGAAATACAACCTGCCGGAACCGATCATGGAACTGATCCAGCAACACCATGGCACCAGTCTGGTCGAGTATTTCTATCGCGAAGCTACGAAACGGGAGGCCAGCTCGGCTGACCCGGTGGGGATCCATGAAAGCGCGTTCCGTTACCCTGGCCCTGCTCCCCAGAGCCGTGAAGCGGCGATCTTGATGATCTGCGATGCCGTGGAATCCGCCAGCCGGACACTTTCCGAGCCGACCCCATCCCGAATGGAGGCACTGGTAGAGGAACTCGTCGCCAAACGCCTGGACGACGGCCAGTTCGACGAATGTGGCCTGACCCTCAAAGAACTGGCCCAAATCAAGAAAAGCCTGACCAAATCCTTGATCGGGCTATATCATGCACGCATCAAGTATCCGGAAACCCGGACAGCCTGACAGGACTGAATCACCACTCACACGCTTGAAGGAGTCGGCCTGTGATGATCGAAATCTCGAACCGGCAATCCGAAGTGCCTATCAACATCGCCCACTTTGAAAAACTGATCCAGCGCATGCTGGCATATCTGAACATCACTGAAGCCGAAATTTCGGTCGCTTTTGTGGATAATCCGGCTATCGCCGAGCTCAACTGGGAGTTTCTGCAACATGAAGGCCCAACAGATATTATCACGTTTCCACTCTCTGAGCCTGATGAATATCCATTGGAAGGCGAGCTGGTGATATCGGCCCCCTGGGCTGCCGAGGTCGCAGACCGAAATGGCGATCAGGTAGACGATGAGCTGGCACTTTATCTGGCACATGGCCTGCTGCATCTCGCAGGTCAGGACGACATTGAGCCAGACGATGCTCTGGAAATGCGACGCCGGGAGCTCCAGTTACTTAAGGCTCTGGAACTGGCGATTCCCCGCAACCGATTCGAATCTGTTGAGGGCTGAATTGAATCATGCCGGCTCATCGGTGCATGGGATTGGTGATTCGCGGGGCGGATGTGTTTAACACAAGTCGCGTGTTCACGGTGTTTACGCGCGATCTGGGCCGGGTGGAAGGGATCGCAAAAGGGTCACGGCGGCTGAAGAGTCCGTTTGAAAATGGGCTTGACCTTTTATCCATCTGCGATATTGTCATTCTTCATAAAGGCAACGAGACGCTGGACCTCATCACCGAGGCGTGTCTGGTCGAGCGTTTTGAAGCCTTGCGAACCGACCTTCCGGCGATGTATGCCGGGTGCTATGTGGCTGAACTGCTGAACGACCTGACCCACCTCCATGATCCGCACCCGAGGTTGTTTGACGCGGCTGTCATCACCCTTCGTAACTTGTCGGATCAGAAGCTCATGTGGCGTCGATTGATGCGATTTGAGCTGGCCTTGCTGAAGGAGCTGGGGTTAATGCCAAGCCTGGAACTTTGTGTCCACTGCGGCAACGACTTACAGCGAGAAAGCAGTCAGGGCCGGATCGCCTTCGGGCTCTCCATGGGCGGTGTCCTGTGCATGCAGTGCCGTCACGGTCAGCCGCATGTCGCCACTCTTTCGGTGACCACCCTCTGGCTACTTCGGTCTCTGGCGAACCCAGGCCGGGAATGGCGTGAGATTGGTGATTACCGTGATGAATCGGCGGCTCGCGAAGTGGTTTCGTCGGTCATCTGTCACTTGATGGGGCGCCGCCCCAGACTTCATCGTTACCTGCTCTCAGGTTCTGTCGGATAAGTGGACCAGTCGTGCCGAAACGAATCTCTCCAGGATTCGGCGTTGTAACCCCCAAAGTCTCGTTTCAGGCCGATGGTGGCGAAGGATCGCTCCCATGAATCCCGATAGCGCAAGGACGCGCGACATTTTGTACCAGACAAAAGCCAAGAATCTCTGTGTCGGACTCGCCCTGATCGCCCTCACAGGCTGCGCCAGTGGCTCCACGACCACACTCTCACGCTGGAATATGCTCCGTGACGAGGGGATCGCCAAAGGCATTTCCAAAGAAGAATATCAAGGCAACACAGAAACTACAGCCGGCAACCGATTCGGCCCAGCCGGCGTAATCGACTACCTGCGCGGCAAGGATCGCTCCCAGCAGCGCACAAATGCTGCTGAAGTCGCCGCCGATGCCCTCAAAAAATCCAGTGGGCGCGACAACTGGAACATCCAGCAGGTGAAAGCTGACCCTGAAACCGAGGCGGAATTTCAAGCCGCCGAAGCCGCCTTTCAGCAAGGCAAACTCGCTGAAGCACGCAAAGCTTTTGCCAGACTGGCCAAACGCCGCAAAGGCACACCGTTCGGTGAATCCGCCCAGTTTTATGTCGCAGAATGCGAGTTCCAGGACGGCGATTTCGTCTCTGCACACACCGCCTACGAACAACTTGTGGCCGATTATCCAGGCAGCCGCTATCTCGACAGAGTGGTGGTTCGTGAATACGCCATCTCGCGACAATGGCTGGTCGCCTCAGGCATGACTGTGCCCAACCTTCGCGAAGAAACGTCTGTCAGCATGACTCCCGGCGGCTATCGTGACAAAGGGCCTCAACTGATGATGCCCGCTTTGCCACCAACCACCCCCGCCCCCAATACTTCGCCTGCCGATAAAGCCAAAGATCCGTCCGTCAAGCAGACCTCCGGCGAGGCCACAAATTCCGTTCCCACTTCGGCGGAACTCGCAAGCGATTTACCAGTCCCTCCAGAAAAAATCCCCTGGTATGCAAGGCTTTCCGGGTTACTCCCAAGCCTCGACGTACGCGGTCATGCCATTGCAGCGCTCGAACATGTCCGCCACCACGACCCCACCGGGCCTCTGGCTGACGATGCCACCCTGCTTTTGGCCGACACCTATTTCGACGCCAAAGATTATGACACGGCATCCGTCTATTACGACCAGTTCCTGAGCGACTTTCCCAAGAGCCCCATGTTCCGGGAAGCTCAGGAAAAAGCCATTCTGACCAAAGTTAATGCTTACATCGGCCCTGAATACGACTCCCAAAGCCTCGACAAAGCCCGCGAGCTGATCCAGCAGACACTGGCCACCTATCCGGACAGACCTCGTGAAGAGCAAAAACGGCTCTATCACATGCTCGATCTGATCACCGATCAAGAGGCTGAACGGGCGTTTCTGGTAGGCGATTACTATCGACGGACAGGTAAGGCCATGGC
Source organism: Candidatus Kuenenia stuttgartensis (assembly GCA_945872325.1). Lineage (GTDB taxonomy): Bacteria > Planctomycetota > Planctomycetia > Isosphaerales > Isosphaeraceae > QWQI01. The sequence goes on from CAMBZY010000006.1 coordinate 16,261, forward strand.
GGCTGAGTTCTATCTGGGCAAAGTCATTCAGAAGTATCCGAACAGTACCTGGGCTGAAAAGTCGCGTACCATGATGGTGGATGTCGCCAAAATGCCACGCAAATTCACAGCCCCTTCGCAGATCATGACTCAGCCGGGTGCCGCCGACCAGATGTCCATCAACCGTGGTTCATCCGGCGCAGCCAACGGCATGAATGGTATCAACGGCATGATGGGACCATGATATGAGCATGACCGAACCCGCACCACAACTACCGGTAAAAAGTTCGCCCAAAGCCATTCGCCGGCGAGAGTTGCTGGCATCCATCGGCGGGCTGGCGCTGGCTGGTATTGCAGGCTGTGGGTATTCGGTACGCCCGCCGTATAACAACGAGATCCGAACGGTTTATGTCCCCATCTTCCGTTCGCTCACCTTCCGGCGCGACCTGAACTTGATGCTGACAGAAGCCGTTGCCAAAGAGATCGAAAAACGCACGCCCTACAAAGTGGTTGGAACCCCTGACGGAGCCGACAGTTCGCTCACAGGGGAAGTAACCTTTGCTGATAAAAATCTGGTGGTGGAAAACCCCCAGAACCTGCCGCGTCAACTTTCCGCCGATCTCGTGGTCAACGCCCGCTGGACGGATAACCGAAACCCAAGCGGCAACCCCAAGGACGTAGGCACGGTGACTTTGCGGGAGACCGTCACATTCAGCCCTGAGTTCGGCGATACGTCCATGTCAGCCTATCAAAAAGCCTGCCAGAAAATGGCTGAACAAATCGCATCGATGATGGAACAGCCCTGGTGATTTTGAGGTAACGGACCGAAACCACCCCTCTGCATCGCTGATTCAATTCATCGCAAATGCCAGTTCACCATCCTGCCATGTGGCCACCACAGGCAAATCGGAATCAAAAATTAAGCTGTGAGGGTCCGAATTCACCTCTTCCTGATTCGGCAAAGCCACCACAGCCAGATCCGCTTTTTTTTCAGGCTTTAAACTGCCGCAGAATTCGTCCGCCCGCAGTGCCCATGCTCCAAATAATGTTCCCATGGCCAGAATCAAACTGCCGGCCAGATCCGGATTCTGAGCTTTCAAAAATCGCATTTCGTCGAGAATCGATAAACTTGGGCTCGATGCCCTGCTGTCTGTTCCCAGACACACGATCGCACCACGCTCGAGAAGTCCCCTGAACGGATGGTTCCGATGCCCGAACCGGTGCGCTGTACGTGGGCAATAAGCCACCGCCACCCTTTGATTTGGCTTGAGTGCGGCTGGGGAAAGCTGCCACAAGTCTTTTTCATCAAGATAATTTGCATGAGCGATCAGCCAGTCCGCACCTCTCAGATCCTTGTGCCTCACATAATCCAAAGGCTTATGACCGATCGGCTTCCACTCCTCCAAGCCCGGCCATGCACCAATCTCTTCGAGAAACTCCTTCAAAGGGCCTGTCCCAAACTCCAATACTTCCAGCTCTTCCGGCATCTCGGCCAGGTGAGTGGTCAGAGGCATGCCTGACCCCACCGCTTGATGATAAATCCAGCCAGCGGTTGAATATGGAGCATGTGGCGACAACCCGATCTGCTGGCGGAAACTCCCATCCGTCGGTCGATCCCGCTTCAGGGCCGGCTCCACGGCATTGACCCACGCCCAGGCCGCCTCGTTTGTTGTCATGGCCCTAAGACGTTTTAGGCCAATAATTTCCGCGTAAATCACGCTCCGGATTGGTGTCTCCACCAAGGCTGGACCACTGGCACCGGCCGTTGTGATGTCTGCAACGAGCGTGGTACCAAATTTAACCAGCTGCGAGGCGTTTTTGATGGCTGTTTCCGCATAGGATTCAGGATCCGTCAGCCACCTCTGCTTCACCACCTGCTTGAGCCACTCCACTTCATTCTGAGGCTCATCGCCCAGCTTCCAGCCATCGTCCTCGAGCGGCTCAAGCTCAAGATGACAGTGTGCATTGACCAGCCCTGGAATGATCCCGGCATTGCCATAATCAATGTCGATCAGCCGCCCTTCGCGGGGACCAATCGCAACAATCCGGCCGCCCCTGATGTCGATGCAGGCCGATTCAAGCGGATCACCCTCGACCGGAAACAGCCATCGAGCCGCCAGAGTTAAAACAGGGCCTTCTCTGGGGCTCATTCAGCAACTTCCAATTCCGTATCGTCTGTCTCCAAAGCCACTGCTGGCATTCGATAACACCAGATGAACAGGGCGATAATGGCAGGTATCGAGATCACAACAAGCGGCCAGCGATATCGCAACGATTCCGGGTCGCTGAACAGCCAACCGGCTGTGGACGGAGAATTTTTGCCCCAAAATCCGAATGTCACAGCCATGGCATTGTTTGTGATGTGCATGATCACACTAGGCCAGAGGCTGCCGCTGCGCAAGGCCAGCAATCCCAGAACCAGTCCCAAAACGGTGGAATGAAAGAATTGCTGATACGCACTCATCAAAACGTGCATCACACCAAACAGGACCGACGAGATGATAATCGTCGCCCAGGGCTTGTTGTTGGTACGCAGGCCAGAGAAAATCCAGCCCCTAAAAGCCAGCTCTTCGCACAGGCCAGGCAGAACGGCCACCGCCAGAATGCTCATGAACAGGGCATCGTCGCGAACCACTCCCCCGAACAGCTTCTTGATCGTATCCGACATGGGCAGATAGAATTCCACAACAGCGTAAAGCTCTGTGATCAAAGGGTGTAGAGCCATTGGGAACAGCAGCCCGAGGATCAAGTACCGCTTATCCACCGATGGCACCAGCCGGAGCACCTGTCGCGGATTTTTTGACAACAGGAGTGCCAGCAGAATCGGTGGGAGACCGATCACCACGAACTGGGTGACGATCAGGCTGACGGTCGAGATCTGCCCATCGGTTGAGAAGATCTGGTTGATCAAAGGGCCGGCAAACCAGCCTGAAACCAGCATCAGGACAAAGCACATCGCTGCTTGATCAGCTGTAGGGCGATTGGTCTTATTTCGTATATTCCAAAGGAACCAGCTCTTGAGGTCGAACCGTTCTGCCTCTCGGAACAGTACGGATTCACTCTCAAACTGGCTCACAGCCCATCTCAAAGCCATCCACGCATAAGCCATCGTGGGCAGGAGCACCGGCAGTGCATAGGGCAAGGCTTGATCGATCCGGCCAGCCAGCACGGTTTTCAAGAGCAGGCATGTGCCGGTGAGCGGGATCAGCGAATAGACTGGCGAAAGCTCCACGCCCGGCACCAGTGTCATATACGTCAGTGGAAAGGCCAGCATCAGCACGGGCGTGAGATAATACTGTCCCTCTTTCGTGCTTCGTGCCATGACGGCCAAAGCCAGACAAATTGCGCTTAAAAAGGCTGCGATCGGTATCAAGATGAAAAACGCCAGAATCATCACACCTGGAGAGGGCAATGAGAGAGACGCCAGTGCAGGATTTCCGCCACCAGTCCCCCCTGCCGATTTGCCGAGCTGACCCAGCAACTGCCAGCTTGTGAGGGCCAGACTGATCAGGTTCATGGCTGCAGTGACCAGACTGCTGGTCAGAATGGTCAGAAACTTGGCCGCTACAATCTCCGTTCGGCGGGCTGGACTGATGAGAAGCGTCTCCATCGTCCCGCGTTCTTTTTCACCGGCACACAGGTCGATGGCCGGATAAAACGCGCCTGTCAGGCTCATCAGGACCAACAAAAATGGCAGCATGCGCGACCACAACTGGCCACTCGATTCCCGTGCCGTGGCCACATCACGAACCTTTTCGCGGATCGGATTGGCATAATCGGCTGACTTCGCATCGGCCTTCAAACGCTTGGCCAGCACCAGCTCGTTCCATCGGGCCACAATGTCCCGCACCCGTCCATAGGCCAACTGGCCTCGGTCGTCGGATGAGTTATAGATAATTTCCAGATTCCCTGCCTTGCCTTCCTCAATGCTTTTCGGAAGATCGTCAGGCACGATCACCACCACATCCGCCAACCCCTCGCGCAGCATCATGCCACGCTTTTCCGTGTCCATCCATGGCGAGTTTTTGTCGGCCAACTGAATCTGCAAGCGGTTGGCATCGTCGGGCCTGCCATAAAGCTTCACATCAAACCGAGTCTTATCAGGGCTTAATAAAGCCGGCTCGCTAGGCAAAGCCTGAGCATTGACCACCACCACCTGGCGGGGCTTCTCCTGAAACGCAATCGCAAGCTGGCTGACCACGATCCCAATCAGAGGATAAAGCAGCACAGGAAAAATGATCATCATGAAGATCGTCCGACGATCCCTCAGGATGTCGAGCAACTCACGACGGAATATCGAGCCAACAATCGATGGGCGGATGGATTTACTCATGATTCTGTCAGACCCCCACCTTTGCGTTCAGTTCAGCCTCTGCATCGGCTTTGTCCACCAGGTGGAAGAACAGGTCTTCCAAGTCTTTCTGACCATGCTCGGCAAGCAGCCCGTCAATCGTTCCCATGGCTTGAACGCTGCCCCTGTGGATGATCGCCACCCTTTGGCACAGCCTCATGACCTCGTGCATCGAGTGCGTGGAAAGGATGATCGTCTTGCCACGATCCTTCAACTCCCGGATTTTCTGCAATAAAACGCGTGCCACCAGCACATCAAGGCCGCTTGTCGGCTCATCAAAAATCAAAACCTGTGGGTCGTGAATGATCGTTCGGGCAATCGAGACCTTCTGTTTCATGCCGGTCGAGAGCTTGCTGCCCAGCAGGTCGCGAAACGAGTTCATTTGAAGCCACTCAAAAATCTCTTCCATGCGTTCTTTGAGCAGAGGCTTGGGCATTCCATTCAACTTGCCAAAAAACTCGACGGTTTCCCATGCCGTCAAGCGGTCGTAAATCGCCGTGGCATTCGACATAAACCCAATATTTTCACGAACTTGCTGAGGCTGCTTGACCACGTCAAAGCCGGCAATCGAGGCCCTGCCCGATGATGGCCGGAGCACGGTGGAAAGCATCCGCAAAGTGGTGGTCTTACCCGCCCCGTTCGGGCCCAGAAGGCCAAAGATTTCGCCAGGGTGGCACGAGAATGTGACGTCGTTGACGGCCGCCACCGGCCCTCGCTTGTAATCTTCAAAAACTTTCGAGAGATGGCTGACTTCGATCATCGGCGACAGACTCCGCACACTTTCTCGAGATTTCATCCGCAATGA
>CAMBZY010000007.1 GCA_945872325.1 Candidatus Kuenenia stuttgartensis
GGAAGTTTTTTCTTGCCTGTTCGTTAATGTAAAAAGAGAGGGCTTTCGCCCTCTCTGAAGATCCTGCAATTGATCGAACTGGAGAGCAAATCAGGCACTTTCGCGCTGAGAATGGATCTCATGAAGGCGGCGGAACATCGGGTTCCCACGTCTCAGTTCATCTTCGGTGCCGATGGCTTCGATCCTGCCCTGATTCATCATTACAATCCGGTCAGCGCAGGACATAGTGCCCAGGCTGTGGGAGATGATGAAGGTGGTACGATCGCGGGCAAAGTCTTCAATGGCGCGACGGATCAAGGCTTCATCCTCGATATCCACAGCACTTGTGGCTTCGTCCAGAATCAAAATGGCCGGGTCACGCAACATGGCTCTGGCCAGAGCCAGCCGTTGCCTTTGACCACCAGAAAGATTCGAACCGCGATCGGTCAGGACCGTGTCGTAACCCTCTGGCAAGTTCATGATGAACTGGTGGGCATAGGACTTCTTGGAGGCCTCAATAATCTGCTCTCGGCTGAGTTTGGAATCGCCGAACGAAAGATTGTTGGCCACGGTGTCCGCAAACAGAACGGTGTCCTGTGTCACAATTCCCATAAGCCCTCTGAGGGCCGTCAGGTGCATGTCCTGAGTATCGACACCGTCAATCCGGATCGATCCTGACTGAGCATCCCAGAATCTTGGGAGCAAGCTCATCAAAGTGGTCTTACCACAGCCGTTGTGGCCGACAAAGGCGATGGTTTCGCCATGACGTACCCTCAGCGACAGGTCGCGAATGATCGGGTCGCGACCATTGTAGCTGAAGCTCACCCGGTCAAATTCGATACTCAATGTGTGCTTGACATTGCGGGTTGCGCCCGGGAGGTTCTTGACTTGTGGCTCAATGTCCATCAAGGCACAGATCCGGTCGGCAGCGGCAGCGGCTCTCTGAATCTTGGCATGCACGTTGGAAAGTTTACGGATCGGATCCGAAACACCCGCCAGCATGGCATAAAGCGTCAGAAGGTCTTCAATCGACATCAACTTGCTGGAAAGCTGGATCCGAAATAGTCCAAGATCGAGGAACATGGTCTCTCGAAGAACCAGATAAGAACCTGCTAAAAGGCAGATGCAAACCGAGGAGATGGCCAGCAGTTCGAGTGCGGGATCGGAGATGGCGTCGATAGTCGCCACCCTGACAGACTTTTTGTAAAGCCCCTTGATCTCGCGATAGAACCGATGACGCTCGTAACGCTCTCGATTATAAGCTTTTACAACACGAATCCCTTGAAATGTCTCTTGCAATTGACGATAAATCGACGAGACGCTTTCAAGCGACTTGCGAACCGCTTTTTTCAGAATCTTGCCTGCCCGGGCAGTGGTCACAGCTGAAATTGGAACCACAATCAAGGCCAGAAGTGTCAGACGCCAGTTCAACCAGAAGGCGACTGAAAGGCATGAAACAATCCGGAGAGGTTCGCGGATCAGCTTACCGGCGATGGTGTTGATGCCCTGAGCCATCATTTCCATGTCGTTGGTAAACCGGGCCATGAGCTCGGCTGACGGCATGGTTTCAAAGCTGGCCATGTCAAGGTTTAGAACCTTGCGATACATCTGACGCCTGATCTCGAACAGAGAGAGTTGCGTAAGATCAGCCACAAGAACATCTTGGAAGAACTGAAATATCCCCTTCACCACCACCATACCCATCACCATGCAGAGAAGCCCCACAAGCGTGTGGAAGCCATCGTCCGGGAGGTACGAATTCACCAGTGGCTGAATTCGCAAGTATCGGCGGTTCCAAAGGTTGGATGACGAAAGTTCGTCGCTGAGCTTCTCAGCCCGGCGGTTCAACTCGCCTTTGTTCTTGGCAAGAGCGGGAATGGCGATTCCAGCCAGTTCGTTATGTCTGGCTTCAGCGATTCGATGCTCAAGGGGATCGATCGGTTTCGATGCCACTCGCGACTCAGGCTGAGTCGACATCTCAAGCGCTTTTGTCAGGTCAGGGCGGCTTTTAAGCTCCTGATCCGCATAAGATCTCAGGGTTTCCTTGATCTGGTTGGCGTCGATCGTATTGTGGAGAATCTGATCGCTGACTCGCCGGATTTCTTCCAGGCGGGCTTCGGTCACTTTCGATTCAACACTTGTTTCGCGAATCTGGTCGCTCACCCATACCTGTGCATTCTGGCTGTAAAACAGAATCTTCAGGAGTGGAAAAACTGCCGAGATATTGGCGCCCCACATCAGGGCCGCAACGCTCGCACACACCAGCGACCAGTAGAACCGGCTTCGATATGGCCAAGAGAAGGTTAGAAGCCGGAAGAAGTTTTTCATTGTCCTGCTTGTCCTTAGCCGATTTTTGACGGCCCGCATCCTTGCCCGGGACAGCCTTAACGTACATCTCGCACGTTATCGTTGTTGCATTTTGCAAAATCTGCAAAATCTGACAAGATCAATTTCGCCGGGTATTGTCCATTTTGCTTATCGGACGATCAGCCCTTCAAATCCTCTGCAGGAATCCGAAGGCCCCAAATTTTGGCAAGTTCGGAGATACTACCCACCAGATGGGTCGGCTCGCACTTTTTCAGCTCTTCTCTGGTATGTGTGCCATGTGTGATCCCAATCACCCAGCCACATCCAGCCGCCTTGCCCTCTCCAATATCCGAAGGGGTATCGCCCACCTTGGCCACTCGGGAAGCATCGTCCAGGCCCAACCGCTTCATCAGAATCTGAATCATATCGGCGTGGGGCCTGCCTTTAGGCGATTCGTTGGACGCAATTGCCGCGTCCAGTGTTCTGCCCACCCGCCATCCAAGACGCTCCAGAACCGAATCCAGAATCGACCTCGGGAAGCCTGTGTTCACCGCCACTGCAACGCCATGCTCCCGAAGTTGTCTGAACAGGGAGAGCACGCCCGGATAAACGCTCACTCTCGGATCGTCCAGATAATATTCGATCATCCTCTGTTCAAAATCGTCGTGAATGCTCTGATCCAGACCCGGCTCTGAACGTTCAGGCGCAAACTCAGCCAGGAGCTGACGTATCGCAAGAATCTTGGGCAAGCCCATGATGGCGTTGATACTCGACTCGGGAAACTCCAGAGCCTCCTCGGAGAGTGCTTCGCGAAAACATCGAGCCACCTCGCCATTGTCCACAACCGTGGTACCGGCGATGTCAAATACGACCAGCTCAGGAATCATGACTTCTGATGACATGGCGAATTCTGCTTTTCTATCATTTTTTTTTGAAGCGTGAGTTCCGAGCGACGCAGGACCTATTGTTGAAATAGAACTCTTGATTCGCAAGTCCTCAATTCAACGATTTGCGTTTTCGGGCTTTCAAACGATCCTTGAGACCATGAATCAACAGCGGCAGGATCGAAAGGAAAACGACTGCGATGATCAGTTTCTCAAGCGAATTGACGAGCCATGGAAATTTTTGGCCGAGGAAGAAGCCAACACTCGTCAGGCCCATGACCCAGAGCACCCCCCCGACCACGTTAAACTGAAGGAACCGGATGTAGTTCATCTGGCCGATTCCAGCCACAATCGGAGCAAATGTACGAATGATCGGGATGAATCGTGCGATGATGATGGTTTTTCCACCATGCTCTACATAGAAGTCCTGAGCACGCTGCAAGTGCTTTGGGTGGAACAGTAAAGACTCTTCTTTTTTGAATAATCGCTTACCGGAATGATAACCAATCCAATAGCCCACGGTATCGCCCAATATGGCGGCCGGGATCAGGAGAAGGTTGAGCCAGAGGATGTCGAGTTTGTAGGGAGCAAGATTGGGAATCTGCTCGATTGCTGGCGACGCAAAGACTCCAGCTGTCACAAGAAGCGAATCACCGGGCAGGCAAAAACCGATGAGTAGTCCTGTCTCGGTGAAGATCACCAGAGTCATCACCACATAACCGAGTTTGACGACATTCTCAGCGTTCAAAATATGACGGATCGATTCAAGCCACTCCACGTTTTGCCGGCCTTTCTGATGTTCACCGCTATCGTGCAGATCCAGCAGAACCTGCTTCAATCTTTGGCTTTACAGCAAGTCTGACTGATCTGATTCGAGCCACGTCACAGGCGGACAGTACATCAGCCACGTCCTGGTACGTCAACTGGGCATCGCCTTTGATCAAGACTCCCTGATCCTCGTATCGGGCTTTGGCTTCGCTCAAAACCGATGCCAGTGTTTTCAGATCATATGATTGCCCGCGAACATCCACAAGACCGGCCCTGACAATTGATACCTCGAGATCGTCCGGCGGTTCGGTCGCAGGTCGAGCGGAACTGACCTCGGGGACCTGCACTGGAAGTTCCGACTGCTCCCAGTCGTAAAGCTTTGTGGCTGCCAGGAAAAACACCAGAAGGCATAAAATCACATCGACCATGGGGGTCATGTTGATATAAGGCTGCTCTTCGGCGGAAGCGTGACCGTAGTGCATGTGCGAGAAATCTCCTGTCACACTTCAAATGTTGCCCAATCGCAACATCAATCCAAATTTAGAGATCATTTGATGGATGTTTCACAAGCCGATATCAGGCGATGCGTGAATCGATCCCACGAGGCATTTCCAGATGCCCTGCCCTACGATCGCCACCTGGCCGATTCGAATGACTTGCCACAAGTTCCATCACACGCAGTGATTCCTGCTCCAAACTGACCATCATGGAATCGAGCTTGCCCAGCAGATAATAATAGGCTGTGACAGATCCAATGGCGACCACCAGACCGAGTGCGGTCATGACCAGCGCCAGCCCGATCCCTTCGGCAAGTGCCGCGCTTTTTGATGGCACATTTTTTGCCCCAAGTGCGTTAAACGAATCGATAATCCCCACCACTGTCCCAAGAAGTCCAATCAGAGGAGCCAGTGTGGCGGTGGCATTGAGCACACGAATATTTTTGCGCAAGAGCATATATTCCATTCCCACAGCCTGACTTATGGCAGACCGAATCTGGCCCGCTGGCTCGCCCCACATCATCAGAACCTGCGAGAAAACGCGTGAGGCCGGTGTATCGTTAGCCTTGCACAGATCAAAAGCACGGTCGCGGTCAAGCTTTCCGGAACCGAGTCGGTCGAGGAACCGGTTGACGAAGTCGCGAGGTACGATGCGTGATCTACGGAGTGAAAACCAGCGGTCGAGAAAATATCCGAGAGCGACAATCGAGCAGAGAATCATCGGCCAGATCAGCGGATTCTCGACCTTCAGGATTTCCGTAATCTTTGCCCTGTCAAGAAATACACCTGCGCCTGGCGATGGAATCGCGGGGCTGGGATTCGGGGCAGGAACTGTGGAAGGTGCTGGTGCCGGAGTGGGGGTCGGCACATTTGACACCGTTGGAGCTGTGGGACCGGCTGGTTTTGTGGTTGGATCAGGACTTCGAGAAGTCGCTGGGGCGGGCGAAGCCGCAGGCAACTGGGCCGATTTGACTTCCACCTTGGATTTTTCAGGGGCCTGCGCAATGGCAGACTGGGTCTGAGTCAGACTAATGATTGCAGCGAGAGCCGACACCCACCAGTAGCCGCGTGTCATGAGGGAATCCTTCCGCATTTAATGGCCGACAGAGATTCTTTCAGAAAGGCGAGTCAGAGTTCACTGACTTTATCCGAAATCCGGAATCAACCCATCATGAATTTCAAAGACTGATATTAAAAGTGATTCACTCTCCTGTCAATTCAAACGAAATTTAATCGTGAATCTAATGGTTGCATAACAAGAGAAAACCTCTCATATATCCCATTCCACCAATAATAACTGCGGAGGATTAGACCAGGAATAAGTCCCGGTTTTTTATCAAAATGACGCTCAGAACCGTATTTCTGAAGGTATAGTCCACTGACCAGGCGGTTTTCTACCGTTTCAGTCATTAAGCATGTAAAATATTGTACATAAGTGATTTGAGTCATTCAAAATTCGACGCCAAAGCCCGCCATGTCAGGGGATATGGCCTAATTAGCGTGTTATCTAAATTAGAATTCGGATCGACAGTGACATCTAAACCAAATCCGGGAATCAAGTTTGCGATTCAGAGGATTAGAATACTCAAGAATCTAAAAGTGGAGGATAGCGGGATTGAACCGCTGACCTCTTGCATGCCATGCAAGCGCTCTCCCAGCTGAGCTAATCCCCCATATTTTCCAACATGTCTGACGGACAGTCTTTAGGAGATCGTAATCTCAAAAAGCCATGTCGAGTGGAGGATAGCGGGATTGAACCGCTGACCTCTTGCATGCCATGCAAGCGCTCTCCCAGCTGAGCTAATCCCCCGACTTGGTAGGACAATCCTAACGTATTCTTCGACTATGGTCAATCAAAAAACGAGTATTTTCATAGCCAATTCAGGTAAATACGGCATAAAGTCCAGACTTGGCGACTGTTAAAGCCCAAGGATTCTGATGTTTACAGCGATGTGGATTTTCTGAACATCACAGGCTCGATTTTGAGCAGACAGGTTGCAAATGTGCTCAGATTCTGCGAAAAATAGTCGAATTCTCTTATGAGACGGAAGTCAAGTTCAGAGCCTAAATCAGAGTGGCCCCAGTTTGAAGGCCGAAAGGGTATCGACAAGATGAACGTGACACGGGCTGTGATTACAGCGGCGGGCCGAGGTGCCCGACAATATCCGGCTGCCGACACCGTTCAAAAGGCCATGATCCCACTTGTGGATCGGGATGGGGTGACCAAACCCGTCCTCCAGATAATCGCTGAAGAGGCGATGGATTCAGGAGTTGAAGAAATCTGCGTGGTCGCAGCACCGGGCGACGAAGCCATCTATCGTCGTCAGTTTCAGTCCTATGGCGAGATGCTTCGCAAAGGCTTTCCCGACGAAGCCTGGGCTCACGATCAGGCGGCTCGCATGGAAGAGCTTCAGGATCGACTCACGTTTGCCGTTCAGGCAGAGCCACTGGGCTACGGTCATGCTGTTTGGTGTGCCCACGAACGGATCGGCCACGAGCCATTTCTACTCCTTCTGGGAGATCACCTCTATATATCTGCTGAAAAACGCCGATGTGCCCGTCAGGTGATCGACGCCGCCAAGGCGAAAAACGGCTCCATCTCCGCCGTTCAGCCGACGAGGGAACACCTGATCCATCAGTATGGAACTGTTGCAGGCAAAAGGCTTTCCGATAGCCCTCATCTGTATGATATCCAGGAAATTGTCGAGAAACCCGATCCCACAACGGCCGAACTGAGGCTGACCGTTCCTGGCCTCAGAGCGGGCCATTATCTTTGTTTTTTCGGAATTCACGCCCTTTCGCCAACCATTTTTGAGATTCTCGCCCAAATGATGCGTGATGACGTTCGCGACCAAGACCAGTTTGCTCTCACAACGGCTCTGAACAAACTCATCAGCCATGAAGCCTATTATGCCTTGGAAACACAGGGGATACGTCATAATCTCGGGGTGAAATATGGGGTCGTGGAAGCTCAGATTGCGCTGGCCCTGGCAGGAGAGGGACGTGAGCGGATGCTGGGTATGCTGGTGAACACGTTCGCAAAGCTCGAACAATCTCAATCCGCCGAACGCACATAACCTCTTCTCTTATTTAACATTAACCGTATGATCCAATGACACAGAAACACAGGCCTGGCCAATCATGAAACCTACCTTGATCGACCTGATCAGCAGTGAAGATGCTGATATTCGCGACCAGCCGGCTGTCGAACTGGCTCAGTCCATGCCAGTGCCAGAACTCCTGATTCAGCTTAAAGATCTGGAAGAATTCCGGCTCTCCACATCCAACCTCTACCACAGAGTACGTGCTGCCGTCATTCAGCATGCCGTTTACCGATTCGTCCTGCAGGAGTCGGACAGCCTCCCCAGCGACGGCCGGATCGACGAACACGCTTATAAAGATTTCTTGAACCGACGATTTGAAGAGTCGATCTCGCAATGGCTTAAACTATCCGATCAAAACGGGTTAGATAGAACCACTGCCAGCTGCCTGGCGGCGGCTTATGAACAATCGGCATTTGCAACACTGGCGGATCAAGTGCGCCGATCGGTTCGTCAATGCCCGGGAAATAAGTGGATGTTCCGGGTCGGATCGGCTGAGGAGCATCCCCTAAGGCTCAGCCCATCTCTCCTAAAACGTGATGGAGAAACGGGTTTATACCCTATCATCACCGAGCGTACACCCGTTCGTATGGACTTGTCGCATAGCGGATGGTCGGACATTTTCTTCCTGGGAATGGACTACCCTGAAGGCGCCAGGGTGATCAACATTTCAGTCGATCTAGGCGTTCACGGACGTGACAGCTCGCCTATTCCGCCAATCGAAACCCGGGTCCGGGTGATTGACGAACCGGTTCTGCGACTGAGCAGCGTCGATCTTGGCGATACCAAGGATGTGACATCTCTTGATGATCTGTTCAATTTTGGGAACGATTACCTCGGCCTTGTCAAAGCCGGTGTGATCGCCTCAGGGCTGGTTCCCGCATCGCTTGAAGGCAGTGGAGAAAGCCTTGCCGATGTTCTCGCGGCCGTGGTCAGGCCTGGAATGGGCCTGGAAGTCGTCTGTAAAGTCAACGATATCCCCAAGGGTTCGCGACTGGCAGTTTCGACCAACCTCCTAGCCTCGATCATCAGCCTGCTCATGCGTGCGACCGGCCAAACCAAGGCCCTGACTGGCGGGCTGACCCCCGAGGAATCGAAAGTCGTTGTGGCCAGAGCCATTCTGGGCGAATGGCTGGGCGGTTCAGGTGGCGGATGGCAAGACTCTGGCGGCGTCTTTCCTGGAATCAAAACCATTCAAGGTGCTGTTGCTGAACCTGGCGATCCAGAATGGCAGATCAGTCGCGGCCGACTTCTACCTGACCACAAACTACTTGATTCCAGAGAGTTAGGCGAGAAAACATCCGCAGAGCTTGCCGATAAATTGGCCCGGGGCTTGATCCTGATTCATGGTGGAATGGCCCAGAATGTCGGCCCGATCTTAAATATGGTTACGGAAAAATATCTACTGAGAGGGCGCAATGAGTCGGCCGCCCGGCAGGAGAGTCTGGGGATTTTTGAGGAAATCGTCGAATCCATTCGCACAGCAGATGTTAAGCGACTTGCTGGCCTGACCGACCGAAACTTTCACGGCCCCTTGAAAACGATGATCCCGTGGGTCTCAAATCGTTACACTGAAACGATTATTGAACGTATGAAGGCGAAGTACGGAGATCAATTCTGGGGCTTCCTCATGCTGGGCGGAATGTCCGGTGGTGGCATGGGTCTGTTTGTGGATCCGGAGATCGGTCCACACATCCGAGGCGAGGTTCTCGAATTGATTCGAACCGCCAAGGCTGAACTTGACGATGCCCTGCCCTTTGCCATGGATCCCGTGGTTTATGACTTTCAGATCAACCCGCGCGGCACCTGGTCCGAGATCGCGACTGGGTCTGCGGCGATCATGCCTGAAAGCTATCTGCGATTGATCGTATCCAAACTTCAGCCCGGCTCTGGTGGAGCCTGGACAGCCACTCGACGCGCCGAAATGTTCCAGTTTGCCACCGGTGTGACCGGCGAACCGAGTCAGATAGATGTCCTTAAAACCTTGGTAGGACAGATGTTCCCTCTGGACAGGGGCACGGTTCGACCAAACGCTGCAGAGTGGGAACTGGAATCTCGCAGGATTCGAGAGGCGTACGGTTTTGACCCGATCCAACACTCCAAAAATCGCGAAGACCTGCTCAGGGGCCGGATCGGACTGGCTCGCAACCGCCTCCCAAATTCCGTAGAAGTCACCGACGTGCGAGATCAAGATGTGATCGACACTCGCAAGTCAATAAACCCGACTGTAACCACATCTTCTAAATCCACTTACAACCAGGCCCAAGTGGCAGTGGTCAGTCTGGCGGCAGGTGTAGGCAGTCGGTGGACATCGGGGGCGGGAGTGGTCAAGGCGGTCAACCCATTTGTACCGATGGGGCATCGTCACCGGAGTTTTCTGGAGATTCACCTGGCCAAGACTCGCCGCGCACAAAGACTTTCAGGATCAGTGATTCCACACCTTGTCACCACCAGTTATCTGACCAAATCGGCCGTGGACCGGCACTGGTCGAACTGGTCTCGCGAATGGTCGGATCTGGCTGTTTATCTTTCTGAAGGCCGGGCGATTGGTCAGCGGTTGATCCCCACACGCCGCGACCTCCAGTTCCTTTGGGAAGAATCCACTCAGGCCTTGCTGGATGAAAACAAACAAAAGGTACGCGACGCTGGCCGGAGAGCGATTCTGGATTGGGCCACAACGACTGGTGAGGCATCGGATTACGTAGACAACATCGCATCGCAGCGATTCCACCCGCCCGGGCACTTTTACGAAATCCCCAACCTGATGACCAGCGGGACTTTGGGGAAGGTTTTAAGAGATCATCCCGACCTCCGCTGGCTGATGATCCACAATATTGACACCTTGGGCGCGACGGTTGATCCAGATATGCTGGCTCAGGCTGAAAGTTCTGGAGCAGCCGTCTGTTACGAGGTGATCAGCAAGCGGGTGGAGGATCACGGAGGAGGTCTGGCACGTGTGGGAGGTAGGCCGAGGCTTCTGGAAGGTCTTGCCCAGCCACGAGAAGAGACCGATTACGACCTGAGGTACTACAACACCCTAACAACCTGGCTGGATCTAGACCGCTGGCTGGCCATTCTTGGTCTTTCACGGTCCGACCTGACGGAAAATCGTCAATCACGGATTGAAGAATCGGTACGCGATTTGGCCTCACGCCTACCAGCCTATGTGACGATCAAAGATGTAAAGCGGCGCTGGGGTTTCGGCCAGGAAGACATTTTTCCAGTGGCCCAACTGGAGCGGATCTGGGGCGACCTGAGCGGCCTGGATGAAGTAGACACAGCCTTTCTGGTCGTCGACAGACGCAGGGGCCAACAGTTGAAAGATCCGGCACAACTCGATGGCTGGGCCAACGACGGAAGTTTGGATTACATCGCCAATCTTTGCGATTTCTCTTGAAATCCGTCATAGTGGTGTACGATAGTCTGCATTCAATATCATGCGTAACGATGGATTCATCAAGGATCGAAAGACGTGAGCAATACATCCGACCTGGTTCTGGTCTCCGGCGGAGCAGGCTTTATCGGCTCGCACATAGTCCGGGCTTTGTTAAACAAGGGCCATCGTGTTCGGGTTCTGGACAACCTCTCCACAGGCAAATTTGAGAATCTGTCGGAAGTGGCTTCTCACGTTGAGTTTATCCAAGGCGATGCTGCCGATTTCGACCTCTGTGTTCAAAGCGTTGCCGGCGCCAGTTACGTCTTCCATCAAGCGGCCATCCCTTCCGTTCCACGATCCGTCAAAGAGCCGCTAATTTCGCACCAAAGTGGTCCCACAGCAACGCTTTACCTACTCGAGGCCGCACGTCAGTCAGGCACGGTCAAGCGGTTTATGTTTGCGGCTTCAAGCTCTGCTTACGGCGACACCGAAGAGCTTCCCAAGCATGAGTTGATGCCGCCTAATCCGCTAAGTCCTTACGCAGCCTCGAAAGTCTCAGGCGAGATGTACGTTCGCTGCTACGGCAAGACGATGGGCCTCGACGCAGTTTCGCTACGTTACTTCAACATTTTCGGACCACGTCAGGACCCCAATAGTCCTTACAGCGGCGTGATCGCGAAATTCACCCGCGTTATGTCCGAAGGTGTGCGCCCTGTGATCTTTGGAGACGGTTCTCAGTCCCGCGACTTCACTTATGTGGACAACGCCGTCTCTGCAAACCTTCTTGCCATGTTGCATCCAGAACCCCTTCAGGGCGATGTATTTAACGTGGGTACAGGCGATCGGTCAGACCTCAATCAGCTCGTGGCTCATCTGAATGCGATTTATAAGCGAGATCTGAAGCCAATTTACGAACTGGAACGGGCTGGCGATGTGAAGCATTCGCTGGCAAGTCTGACCAAAATTCAGAAAGTGCTCGGCTACAGGCCGATCGTGAATTTTGAGGAAGGTCTGAGGCTGACAGTGGAAGCGGAAGCTGGGAATTGACAACTGTTCTAAAAAACGCATCTCTTTTTGAACACTGATCTTAAGCTGAACACAGCTTGATCAAACCCAATCAAATTTGAAATAAGTGTAGACCGCCGCACTCAATCCAATAGACTAAGGGTGCTTCACCTCGGTTCATACTTGATTCAGTGATGGATTGGATGCGTAGAAATGGGCTGGATTGCGATCAGAATGCTGACCGGTGACCGTGCCAAGTTTATTGGCATTGTTTTCGGCTTGGCATTTGCTTCCGCCCTGATCATGCAGCAAGGCTCAATTTTTTGGGGCCTGATGCTGCGTACATGCGCCCAGATTTATGATCTCAGGGGCGCTGATCTTTGGGTCATGGACCCTTCCGTACAGTTCATCGACGACGTCAAACCCATGCTTGAAAGGCAGTTAGGGATAGTTCGAGGTGTTGAGGGAATTCAGTGGGCCGTGCCGCTTTACAAAGGCAATGCCCGGGCGAAACTCACATTCCTCGACAAAACCACCGGCAAGCGGGTGGACGTGACGGAACAGGTGATTCTGATTGGACTTGACGACAATTCTCTGGTAGGTGAACCCGCCGAGATGTTCACCGGTAATCTTCTGGACCTGCATCGTCCGAACTCTGTGATAGTGGATAAGGTAGGTCTGCGCAAGCTTTTTCCTCGTCAGGGTTTGAATCTGACGAAGACTCCTGAGGAATTCAAATCCCAGTTGGTCAAGCTCAGTCGCCGCAAAGAGCCGGCAATCATGTCTAAATCCATTCAAACCAACGACATACCAAACACGAAAACGGTAGACACAGCATCCGAAGCGTCACCGGTTCTGTTCGAAATGGAAATGAACGAACACAGAGCCGAAGTCGTCGGGGTTTGTAACGCGTCACGAACGTTTCAGTCGAATGCCGTGATTTATACCACTTTCAGCCGAGCCAAAGAGTTCGTCCCGCGTGAGCGTAAACTTCTAAGTTATGTGCTGGTCAAAGTTCAGCCTGGTCAGAACCATGCCGAAATCGCCAAACGAATCACTCAACAATCTGGTCTTGCAGCACTGACAACAGATGAGTTCGTGGCCAAAACGATCAACTATTATCTGCGGTACACCGGCATCCCGATCAATTTCATGACCACGGTGATCCTCGGTTTCATCGTGGGAACAGCCATCGCGGGTCAAATGTTCTATTCATTCACTCTCGAAAACATCCGCCAGTTTGGCGCACTCAAAGCCATGGGTGTGGGGAACTTGCGAATCGTTGGAATGGTCCTGCTGCAAGCTGGTCTGGTTGGTTTTCTGGGCTATGGTCTGGGCGTAGGCGGTGCCACCCTTTTCGGTATGGCCAACCGCGGCCAGAATAGCGAATTGGCATTTTACACACACTGGTATCTACTGCTGCTCGATGCCGGTGCGACGATGATAATCTGTGTACTGGCAAGTCTTTTAAGCGTTCTCAAAGTGGTTATGCTTGAACCTGCCATCGTTTTCCGAGGCTGATTCCGGAAACGAAAGTGTACCCACCCTTCGCCCAATCTGACACTAGGATTTTGACTGACCTTGGAAGCTGAATTGAGTCTTAATCCTGATATCCCAAAGACGCAAACTAAGCGTCTGGCAGTTCGTATTTCTTCTGTCAGTAAGCAGTTTGGGAAAGGCGAACAAGCCGTTAAAGCCCTTCAGGGGATCACTTGGGACGTAGCCGCCCAGGAAGTCGCCATGCTGGTCGGGCCGTCCGGATGCGGCAAAACCACCTTGATTTCAGTGGTTGCCGGAATTCTCAATGCGGATCAAGGCTCGGTTTCGATCTTTGGTGAATCCATCACAGCGATGTCCGACCGGTACAAAACAAAATATAGGGCCAAAAAT
This sequence comes from Candidatus Kuenenia stuttgartensis, assembly GCA_945872325.1. Lineage (GTDB taxonomy): Bacteria > Planctomycetota > Planctomycetia > Isosphaerales > Isosphaeraceae > QWQI01. Next base: position 13,808 of record CAMBZY010000007.1, read on the forward strand.
GTTGGCTTCGTATTCCAGCAGTACAACCTTTTACCCGCTCTGACTGCCGCTGAAAATGCAGCCGTTCCGCTCCTGATTCAAGGCGTTCCGCGGTTAAAGGCTGTCAAAGAAGCGTCCGAACTGCTTGGTCAGCTTGGACTTGGCAAGCGAATTCATGCACGGCCCAACCAGCTTTCAGGTGGTCAGCAACAGCGGGTCGCCATTGCCAGAGCGTTGATCCATAAACCGAAAATTCTTGTATGCGACGAACCAACAGCGGCTTTGGATCACGAAACAGGCATGATTGTCATGAAACTGATTCGTGAACTGGCGGTTTCCGACGATAGGGCCGTGATTGTGGTGACGCACGACAACCGAATTTTCCCTATGGGTGACCGCGTTGCGCATATGGACGATGGCCATATTGAGTCGATCGTTGACGGCTCCGGCCGCCCTATCCCAGCTATGATTGACATACCTTAAACCATTACTGGTTATTGGATTGAGGCTGAATCAGATGAATCGTCACATCACATCAGGTTTGCAGGATTGGAGAGTCTCCCGATGATTCGCTGGCTATTCACACTTCTATCCATTTCTGGAGTGATTCTGGCTGTAGTCGTGGTTCTGGAGTTGCGTAAATCGCCGCCCCCAACACCACCTCGCCAACCTCCTCCGATGCCGATTGTCGACAAGTCGCCAATCCCATCCCCAGTGTCGGCCACGGGGGTGGTGGAAGCCATGTCAGAAAATGTTCTGATCGGCACCAACATTCCGGGAGTTGTGGCGGAAGTCCTTGTCAAGGTTGACGATACCGTCACTCTCGGTCAGCCCCTGTTTCGCCTCGACGACCGTCAGTCGCGAGCCGACCTCAAAGCAGCGCAAGCAAAGCTGGCTGTCGCACAAGCCCAACTCGAACGGCTCAAGAATTTCCCTCGTAAAGAAGACCTTCCACCTGCCGAGGCTTTTGTTCAGGAGGCCAGCGCCCGCCTGGCCGACGCCGATGCCGCCTGGCAACGTGCCCAGCGTCTGTTTCAGCGAGGCTCGATCAGCCAAAGTGATTACGACCGCGATCGTTATGCGTTTTCCGTGGCCCAAGCCGCTCGTGATAAAGCTGTTGCGGAACTCGCTAGATTAAAGGCTGGAAGCTGGGACCGTGAGATCGCTATCTCTGAAGCGGAAATTCTCAGCTCACAAGCCAACGTTGAAAGTGCCAAGGTCGATCTGGACCGCCATACTGTACAAGCACTTGCGCCCGGCCAAGTCCTTCAGGTGAATGTTCGACCCGGTCAGTTTGCAGCCCAACTCAATCGCGAACCGCTGCTTGTACTTGGGAATACGGGCACCCTTCACGTTCGAGCCGATATTGACGAACAAGACCTTGACCGGTTTGATCCTAAGGCCAAAGCATTTGCCTACTTAAAAGGCCGAAGTGATCCCGTTTATGCGATCACTCCTTACCGGGTAGATCCTTATGTGATCCCCAAGCGGAACCTGACTGGCGAGAACTCCGAACGAATCGATACCCGTGTTCTGCAAGTGATTTACACTCTGCCAAAAACGGTCAAACGAGGCGAGCTTTACGTCGGTCAGCAAATGGATGTCTTTATTGAGTCCAAACCCTTCGATTCGTCCAAGTCTCGGTTTGCTCCCGAAGTGCAAAAGCCTGCGGAAGTCTCATCACAGACAATCTCAAAAGAGTCTCTCAAAGCGAAATCTGGTTGACCTGAAAAATCATCCATTATTGCTCCGTACACAATCTCGGAAATTAGCCTGGTGCTTGTTTCCGATTTTTTGTCACTGATTTTGGTTGCTTTTCCGAATGGTCTGAATTGGGCGGAACGATTCGGAATTCGATCATCTGAATCTGCTTCTGTTCCGGCATTGCAGCTTGGTCTATGGTCTCTAGCTCGAGCGTATACTCGCCTGGAGGAAAGTTCTTAAAGCCAATTGAAGCCATTAGATAAAACTCTTCAAGGTCGGATTTTACTTCAGGCTCAAACTTGTAAAGCTCTCGACGTTCGAACAGAACTTTTTTCATCCCCTTTGCACGCACTTTGGCATTCTGCACAAATTTCGCCTTCCGCAAGCCGTCAATCATCTGAGTTGCAAACCCAGATGGTTCAACATAGACATTCAGCTTATCAAACGTTGTAAGTTCTGGTGGATCAAGTCGAACGAAATCTCGAAGGCCTTTGACGGATTTGCAAACGGCTGGCTCTGAAAGTCGAAATTCTTGGGCAACCACCTGCCCCATGAATCCCAGAGGAATCGCAAAGCCGCAAAAACCAACCAGGATGAGTCGATAGACGGATCTGCGAATTCCCATGGTGAGAAGCCTTCTTCTATTAGTAAGCCATCGCATTCCGGCGAGCCCTTGGGTCACCAGCCGCTTGAAACAAGCCTGTTTCAGAATTTCGCCAGATTACGATTGGGTGCGAAAGTGCCCCATTCTGGCGATTCACCGCGTGCCCGCGATTCACCAACTCTTTGGCAACTTCGTCAGAAATGGTTTCGTCCAACGTCAGTGATCCGAGCTTCGGAGGAGTCTGGCGGAACGATCCCACAAGGTGATCTGTATGAAATCGTCCCAGCTTGACGGCATCTTTGGGTGCCAGCTTAAAGTCGATCAAATTCGTCACCACCTGAATTCCAGCCTGCTCCTGACCATCACCACCCGCCACGGAAATCACACCGACGGCCTTTCCATCCTTCATTACCATCGTAGGGGTCAGAGTGATCCGAGGCAACTTGCCAGGCACAAGAACATTTGGAGAATTCTGATCAAGCGTGAAACTCTGAAGCCGGGTCCCAAGCCAGATTCCCGTCTCTCCAGCCACAACTCCCGACCATCCACTCGGTGTGGATGCGACCATGTTGCCCTGTGAATCAGCAGTCACACATGTCGTGGTATCAAGAGCCGGTCCGCCGATACCTGCCGAAATTGGGGGAATCCCGCGACGGGCTTTTTTCGACTTCGGATCCCCAGGAATCCGTTCTGTGGAAGCCCTGTCCATTTGAATCAAAGAACGTCTGGCGTTCGTATATTCCGGGTCAAGCAGTTCTTTCAGATCAGGCACCTGTGCAAAATCGGGATCTGCAAAATAGTCGTCACGGTCTGCAAATCCGAGCTTTAAAGCCTCTGCCTGCAAGTGGATTGCATCGGCTGAAGCCGGCTTGAATTTGTCCATCTGAAATCCGTCGAGCAGTTGCAATGCTTCCAACAGTGCTGGCCCTTGTGTCCAGATCCCACATTTCACAATCTTATAACCGCGATAATTCGCGACTACAGGCTGTTCAATTTTTGTATGGTGTTTTGCAAGATCCTCGTATCGTAAAAGCCCGCCGTTTTCGCGAGAGAATTTATCTATGGCGCGTGCCACTGGCCCTCGATAAAAATAATCTGAAACAGCCCTGAGTCCGATCATCCGGTCTTGATGCTTCTGCTCAGCCTCACACATGGCCTTCAAAGTCTTTTGAAGATCTTTATGCCAAGGCTCGGTTGGGCTGTCCAAGAGCTTAATCGTAGGCTCGGCCACTTCGCTGAACCGCATCGATCCATGACGCTCCAGAGCCGTAATAATCACATCAATCGCGGCCGGAACTGTCGCGCTCAATAAACCTGTTGCTGGAATTCCGTCAGGCTGCTTCAAGAAGAACTCGCGGGTCGCCAATCGAGGTGCAACACCCTGTCCAACAAGCACTTCTATAACATTCCGCTTGGCATCGTAAATGATGATCGGAATTTCGCCCCCCAGGCAGTAGCTTCTCGAATCTGTCACACCCAGTGCCAGCAAAGTGGCCGCAGAGGCATCCACCGCATTTCCACCGCTTTTGAGAATCGTCATACCAGCTTCGACCGATGCACGCCCACCAGCTGCAACGGCCCCATGCTTACCCTCGGAGTGCCAGCTGGCTGGGGTTTCATCCGCCTTGAGAACAGGCTTAATGGCGATTAGAACACCGATGAAAATCGTCAAAAAACTTCGACTGACAAGGTGTGGCATGATGGTCTGCGACTTTCTATGGAATTTTCAACGATCACTGCGGTGAGAATTGAGCGGAGAAACTGCCCTTGACTCTGTTACCAAATTGGCGACGATCACTCTGGTTGCGATTTCCCCTGATCTAGATCCAGAGTAAATCGCCGGACGGTGCGTGTCGAGCCTGTATCGCCACGAATGTGTTGATTTTTCTGGAGTCCGTTGACCTGAAGTCATGATCCGCAATCAAAAGCCACACGAATTGCGTGCCATCGAGCATCTCAAGCGAACACTTGGGAGCAGTGTGCTTATGTCTCCATCAGAATTATCGTGCATTATTGCAGCACCTGAAGTTCCCAGAATTTTAGTGGAACAGGCACTTGAAACGGTTGAAGCGGTGCTTCAAGATTTCGTGGTGTGGCTTAAAAAACTCAACATTCCGCACCGCTCTGGCTCAGAATGCATTGCAGTCGGATTATTCGACAAGAAAACGGATTATGAAGCCTACCTCAAGCAGGAAGGGCTTGAGGGACTGACTGGGAGCCTGGGTGCAACCCATCCCGTCAGATTGATTTCGCTGGTATTGTGCGACCCTATGGAATTAAATGCCACCAGCCCATATGAGGTGATCGCTCATGAGTCGATCCACTTATTCGCTTTAAAATCAGGCTTGTGCCCTGGATGGGACGCCTGGCCCAGATGGCTTCATGAGGGGCTGGCCATGCTCGGCGATCACTCCGCCGAAAAACGACTGAAAATGCGGTCCAATCGTTCCAAAAATGCAACCCGATCCGATTTATCAACATCACTATTTGCAACCACAAACCATGAACGTGCGCGGGATTGGAAAAAGGTGGCTACGTCTTTGGACATACAGGCATTTCTAAGACGTGACCTCACTAAAAACCCCCTCTCAAATGATGATGATTACGCAGCATCCTGGGCCATCACTGCCGCTCTATCCGCATGGCAGAACGGATCGATATTGAATTCGCTGATCCAGGAACTTTCCAACAAATTTATGCAATATGACTCAACGAATACAATTGAAGTGACCGCAGCTGATTGGTTGAAATCCGAAATTGGTGAGAAATGGCCAGAATTTATAAAACTTGCCAAAAGCCTCGGTGGATGAAGTGAGATTGCAACTCATAATCTAATTTCGCATCACTTCCATACTAAATATCAACAAAACAAATCATTCGGTTTCACGCTTTTCGGCCTGATGAAACAGGCCGAAAAGCGTTTACACCTTATGCAATGACGATCCAATCACTTACCAGTAGACGCATTATTGCGTTTACGAGGCTCAGGTGCACCTGGCAACAGTTTGGCCTTTGGATCACCCGGTGGACGATCGAGGGACAGATAGGCGAACAGGTC
>CAMBZY010000008.1 GCA_945872325.1 Candidatus Kuenenia stuttgartensis
GGATATCTACAACGCCCTGCGGGTCGACACCGACCTCAAAGGTGTGAAGATCAACCTGACAGGTGAAGTTCAACAACAATTGGGCGGTAATCGTGTTCGCTGCGTGGCCCTTGGTTCAACCGATGGCCTGGTTCGTGGAATGCCCGTGACCGATACAGGCGGGCCAGTTTCCGTCCCTGTAGGTAAAGGCACTCTGGCACGCGTTTTCAACCTTTTGGGCGAGCCGATTGACGGCCGTGGTCCAGTTCAGTACGAAGAGCGTTGGCCAATTCACCGCGATCCACCTGCCTTCGACGACCTGTCACCGAAAACCGAAGTTTTCGAAACCGGTATCAAAGTGGTTGATCTTCTGACTCCGTTCGTTCGGGGCGGAAAGATCGGTCTCTTCGGTGGTGCTGGTCTGGGCAAGACCGTCATTTTGACCGAACTGATCGCACGTATCGCGAAGGTTCACTCCGGTTACGCTGTATTTGCAGGCGTTGGAGAACGGACCCGTGAAGGGAACGACCTCTGGCTTGAAATGCAGGAAACCAAGATCGGTACAACAGGCAAGTCGGTTATCGACTCGACCGTGATGTACTTCGGTCAGATGAACGAACCACCAGGTGCCCGCTTACGGGTCGCCCTGTCAGCCCTGTCAACAGCCGAATGGTTCCGTGATTCTACGGGTGCTGACACACTGTTGTTCGTGGACAACATCTTCCGGTTCAGCCAGGCTGGTTCGGAAGTCTCCGCCCTTCTGGGCCGGATGCCTTCGAACGTAGGTTATCAGCCAACACTGGCTACGGAAATGGGTGCTCTTCAGGAGCGTATCACCTCGACCAAAAAGGGTGCTATCACTTCTGTTCAGGCCGTTTACGTTCCTGCTGACGACTTGACTGACCCAGCACCTGCGACCACGTTCGGCTTCCTGGATGCGTTCATCGTTCTCCAGCGTTCGATCGCCGAAAAGGGCATCTATCCTGCTGTGGATCCATTGGGCAGTTCGAGCCGGATTCTTGACCCTCAGTATGTCGGTGAAGAACACTATGCAGTGGCTCGTAAGGTGCAGTCGATCCTCCAGAGATATCGCGAACTTCGCGACATCATCGCCATTCTTGGTGTGGATGAACTCTCTGAAGAGGACAAGATGATCGTTCACCGTGCTCGCCGAATTGAACGATTCCTGTCCCAACCGTTCATCGTGGCTGAAGTCTTCACAAACCGTGTAGGTGAATACACGACATTGCCTGACACCATTCGCAGCTTCAAAGAGCTGTGTGAAGGCAAGTGGGATCACCTTCCTGAAGGTGCCTTCCTCTACGTTGGTGGTATCGAACAGGCCGAAGAACAAGCCAAGAAGATGGCACGTTGATAGGGGCCAGATCGATCATCTCTATCACGGGAGTGAAAACTTAAAATGGCCTCTGCCGCACCAGAAAATCGAACAAGTTCCGCACCATCATCAGACCAGTCGATCCGTCTCCAGGTGGTGACACCTGAACGGATCGTGATTGATGAGTGGGTCAAGCAAGTGATTGTCCCTTTGCCTGACGGTGAATATGGGATATCAAAGAATCACGATCCAGTGATCGCTAAACTTGGCTTTGGGGCACTCCGTCTCAGTTCTCCCACTGGTCAGCGTAAATACTTCCTGAACGGCGGGTTCCTACAGCTTCGTGACAACATTGTCGTAATCCTGACGGATAAGGCAGTGGATGCAGGAAGCCTGAACGTGAGCCAGATCGAACAGGAAATTCAGACAACCCGATCGAAGCCTGCCCATAACGATATCGAAATCGATTCTAGGCTTCTCAATCTTGAGAAACTCCGGTCTCGACTTCGTCTGGCCAAGCAAACCAAGTAAATCTAAAGGTTCATGAACATGCAGAAGTGTTCATGGACCTTTTTGTTTTCTGTGATTTCAGTCTTTTCAGTGATTGCAGAAATAACAATATTTCTAAATCCTGACTCTGTCCTTGAGCGATTTGCGTGCAGTAACTAAGATAGTCTATATCCATTGAGATGGAAACTTTCTGCCCTGATCGATCCATTAATCCTGAACGCATCGAAGAAGCAACGGATGAAAGACTTGTCAATGAACATCCGCGATGTCATACAGGGGAGGTTGATGACGGTGAGATCCTATAAGTGCTTGCCCTTTGTAGCGTTGATCGCGTTTATGACTCTCGGTTGTGCCGGTGAGTTTGAGGCGCATCCGCTTACATATTCCAAGTCCAAACTCGTAACAGACATAAAAGATGCACCAAAGCAAGAGGCCGTAGTACGTGGTCTTGCTGAACTTTTTGGTCCATCTCCTCGAGAAATCAAAGTACCTGAGGGTTTGGCGGTCCGGGCTGGTGGCAGGTTCCTTGCGAACTTTGAAGCCGATGAAACGGGTGGACGAAGTCCCATCGTAGTATCAACATCTGAAGATGTTCAAATCGGTGGTGGATATGGACTGTATCGAAAGCACTGCCTGCATTGTCACGGAGTGTCTGGTGATGGAGCTGGTCCTACAGCAGATTACCTGTATCCACGACCAAGAGATTATCGCAAAGGAACCTACAAGTTCACGTCCACCACAGCAGGCGCCAAGCCGAGTCATGACGACTTATGGAAAACCATCAATTACGGCCTTCATGGAACATCCATGCCAGGTTTTGAAGCATTGATGACTCCTCTCGAAATCGAACAAGTGATTGACTACGTCGTCTTCCTGTCGATTCGTGGCGAAACTGAAATCCTGATGGCACAAGACGTCGCCGATGGTGCGTGGGATGAAGAAATCGCTGCTGAAAAAGCTGCTGGTGTTCCAACTGAATGGTACAAACAGCCTTTGAATTCAAAGATTTATCCCAAAGCCGCTGAAACAGCTAAAACTGTTTCAGATAAATGGGCTCAGGCTGATTCGCAAATTCAAAATACTCCTAAGCCACGTTTGGCATCGACGAATGACTCCATACTCAGAGGACGCGAACTCTTTCTTGGAAAGACTTTAGAGCGTCTTGAGTGTTGGGGTTGCCATGGCCTTCAAGGGATAGGCAATGGCAAGAGTTTCGTGGACAAACGCGTATTTGAAAAGGTGATGTTCGGAAAGCATGTCTATCAAGCCGTTAACACGGATGAAGATCGTGCGATAGCCTTGATCCAATCCACAGCTGAACGATTCTCTGAAGTCAAAGATGAACGTGCAGCACGATTGGCTGCAAACGGGATTGGCCACGGACACTCATCCCATCATGGTGATCATTCACCGCTCGACGGATGGCTCGCTACGATTACCACAAAATCGAGTGGTGGAGCGACTCAGGAAGTCCTACAAGAGAAAGTTTCTCATGAGTTCCCTGGGCTTCGTGTTGCTCTTAAGCTAGATGAAAAAGCTGAACAACCTGTTTTGACGCTCACACCCAAGGGTAGTGTGAAACCACAGTTGGTAGAAGATGTGACACCTGGAATTCGTCATGCCCTAGTTTCTGCATTATCTGGAGTGACTGAAACCAAGGGTTGGGTCATCACCTACAATGGCCAGATTGAGATCCCTGCTGAAGCGACCGATTCACAGAAGAAACTTGCGGAAGTCCGTTCGCAGATGCTCGCTGGTAAAGTTCGAGAGCAATTGCTTGAAAACTTTCCTGGATCTCAAGTGAATATTGTACTCACCACAGAAGCTCCAAAAACGGAGATTGAAGTGGTGCCCATGGACTCAGCAAATTCTGGTTCAACAACTAACATGACCACACTTGTCTCTGAATCGGTGAATCAAGTGAAGAGTTACTTCAACAAGGTTCAAACCGATTGGACAGGTTCTATGGACGATTGGCAATGGCCTCTACGCCCCGCGAACCTGAACACAGGGACATATAAAGGTGGTCGTCGTCCGATTGATATCTACTGGAGAATCGCCAAGGGAATCAATGGGGCCAAAATGCCTGCTCACGAAACCACATTGAAACCAGATCAGATCTGGGATCTGGTGAATTTTGTGATGGCAGTTCCAAATCGGCCTGAGTTGCTTCGTGATGCGACTGAACCGGTGAGAAATGATGCTCCAAAGCCTCCTCAAGTGGCTAACCGTTAATCCACGTATCTGTTGACTGAATTGATATTGGCCTGATGTAAGGTCGCCATCACCCGGCGGCCGATTTCTGGAGTGACAATGAAGACCGATCGCCTTTGGACGCTGCTTTTCGCCATCGGCGCCATCTTCGCGACAGGATGTTTTATCTACGCGCGAACTGATGCCGACTGGTGGCTTGTACCAAACGTTTCCTCCATGGGTCGTGAGATCGACCACCTGTTCATCATCATCCTGTGGATCACAGGTATCGTTTTCATCGGTACTCAGATCGTTCTCTGCTACACACTCTGGACGTTCGCGGACGCCCCGGGTCGTAAGGCACAGTACGTTCACGGTCAAATGAAACTTGAAGTGATCTGGACGATTATTCCTGCCTCAATTCTGGTCTTTTTGGCCCTTTATCAGATGGGTACCTGGTCGAAGATCAAGTTTCGAAGTTCACTACCCAAGGTTCAGCCAGTTGCTGAAGTGACGGGCCGACAATTCCAATGGTTGTTCCGTTACGCTGGCGACGATCGCCGTCTTCACACCGACGACGATATCATTACAGTCAACGACTTCCACTTCGTCAAGAATGAACCAACGGTCATTCACCTGAAAAGTCAGGATGTCCTTCACGCCTTTTTCCTCCCTCAATTCCGCATTAAGCAAGATGCCGTTCCAGGCTTAACCATTCCTGTCTGGTTTGATTCAGACACGTCAGGTAAGTTTGAACTGGTGTGTGCAGAGCTTTGTGGCTGGGGGCACTACAAAATGCGTGGTAACGTGACTGTTCACGAAACTCAGGCAGAATTTGATACCTGGCTGAAGAAAGCCAAAACTGAACAAAATCGCGACCAACTGGCCCTTGCCAACGCTGCAAACGGAGGCTGATACAACAATGAGCGACCATGCACTTTCGGCCGGTCACGGCCACGACGATCATATTCACCCAGAACCTACAAGCTTTCTGAGTAAGTACGTTTTCTCGCTTGATCACAAGATCATCGGAATTCAGTTCCTCTTCTCAGGAATCATCATGTTCTGGATCGGTGGACTTCTGGCACTCGCTGTTCGCTGGCAGCTTGCTTGGCCTTGGAAGCCAATTCCGATTTTGAGTGAACTCTGGGCTGATTACGGCTATCGCCTCCCACCAGAATATTACAACAAGCTCTTCACCATGCACGCCACGGTGATGATCTTCTTCGTGATCATTCCACTGCTAACAGGTGCCTTCGGGAACTTTTTGATCCCTCTGATGATCGGCGCCCGCGATATGGCCTTCCCTAAGCTGAACATGTACAGTTATTGGGCAATGTGGCCAGCCATTATTCTGATGACTTACTCGTTCTTCACGCCTGGAGGAGCTGCGGAGGCGGGCTGGACGAGCTACCCAACCCTGTCGACCTTCAGCTGGTCCACTCCAGGTTCGCTTGACGGACAGACACTCTGGCTGATGTCGCTGCTTTTCGCGGGTATCTCGAGCTTGATGGGGTCGATCAACTACATCACCACCATTATCATGCTTCGCGCTCCTGGAATGAAGATGTTTCGGTTGCCCATGACCGTTTGGGCCATGTTCATCACAGCGCTTCTTCAAGCATTTGCTCTGCCAGTTCTAACCTCTGCCTTGATCATGCAGTTGCTAGATCGCACCATTGGTACGAATTTCTTCGCTCCAGCAAACTGGATGGTCGCAAATTCTGGTAACGTTGTTGGTGGCGGTCAAATTCTCCTGTTCCAGCACCTCTTCTGGTTCTACAGTCACCCGGCTGTTTACATCATGATTCTGCCTGGTATGGGTATGGTCAGCGACATCCTTTCTACCTTCAGTCGCAAGCCACTTTTCGGCTACAAGCCGATGGTGTTCTCGATCAGTGCTATCGCGGGTCTTGGTTTTATCGTGTGGGGACACCACATGTTCCAGTCAGGGATGAATCCAGCACTTGGTGCAACATTCATGCTCTCGACGATGATGATTGCCCTCCCATCTGCGATCAAGACGTTCAACTGGTTGGGCACAATGTGGGGCGGTCGTATTCAGTTCACCTCACCGATGCTGAACGCCATTGGATTCGTTGCGATGTTCGTCATTGGTGGCCTTTCCGGAATCTTCATGGCGGCCACTCCGGTTGACATGCACATTCACGACACCTACTTCATCGTAGGTCACATCCACTACGTTCTTTTCGGTGGATCCACGTTCGCCATCTTTGCCGGTGTCTACTACTGGTTCCCAAAGATGTTCGGCCGCATGATGAATGAGCGGCTTGGTAAGATTCACTTCTTCCTGAGCTTTACTTTCTTCAATGGAACATTTTTCCTGATGCACATCATCGGGATGCACGGTCACCCAAGACGGATTGCCGATCCATCTGTTTACGAATTCCTTCGTGGCTCAGGTGTTGTTGGTATGAATCAGTTCATGACGATCAATGCCATGCTTTTGGGCCTTGCTCAATTGGTCATCGTCTACAACTTCTTCTATAGCCTATTCTTCGGGCCTAAAGCACCTGCCAATCCATGGCATGCCAACACCCTTGAATGGTGCTGTCCTTCACCACCTCCATATTACAACTTCCTGAAGATTCCAACGGTCTATCGAATGGCCTACGAATATTCATCAGAGGGATCAGAGCCCCTCGATTACTGGCCTCAGGATCAACCTGAGAAGTCAGACGTTGTTGAGGCCCATGTCGAGACTCATTGATCTGTGTTGAACCACCAGGATTCAAGGGCACTTCACGACTTGTGTGTCCCTTGAATTCTGTTCCTTACTGCCAACACTCTGTGGGTACAATAAATGTCGATGACAAAAGTCGCCGATTCCAACCCAATTCCGAGACTCGCACACAGGCTCTTTCTATTTGCCTGTCTGTTCACCTGGCCCCTACTCTTTTTAGGCGGTCTTGTGACGACTTACAAAGTGGGTATGTCCGTTCCTGACTGGCCAACCACATTCGGTATCAACATGTTTCTTTACGATTTCTTTAACGCAGCCTGGGGCGTCTTTATTGAACATGGCCACAGACTTTACGGTTCGGCCGTTGGTCTTTGTCTCCTGATTCTGGCTCCCTGGATTCAGTGCATGTCTAAAGTACCTGCCCGTTTTAAAGTCGCAACCTGGCTTGCTCTCGCTGGAGTCATCTTTCAAGGTTTGATGGGTGGACTTCGCGTCACTCAGATTTCCACCTCTCTCGCGATGATTCACGGCTGCTTTGCACAACTCTTTTTCATGTACCTTGCATGTATCACCGCTTGGTCAAGTCGCACATGGGTCCAGTTGGATCCCTCCAAATTAGGTTCAGCTGAAAGACCTTCGAGACAGATTCTACGATTCACCATCATTATGCCTTTTATGTTTTATTCCCAGATCATCGTCGGTGCCTGGCTTCGCCATTTTCAATCCCCTGACAAGCTCTATCTACATGAAATTCTTGGTGTGACTGTAGTGGTTTTGACCACGATTGCAGGATCGAAAATCCGTCGTTCTGAATTTGGCAAACAACGCTCGATTCGCCGCATTCGCACGATTCTTGTTGGCTTGACGCATTTGCAGTGGCTCTTAGGCTTGTTTTCCTGGTGGCTCATGCGGCCATTTGATGGAATTCCAAAGTCTGTTTCAAGCCTTCAGGCGATCCTACGAACATCACATCAGGCCAATGGTGCCTTACTATTGGCATGTGCTGGTGTTCTGGCTCTCTGGGTCGTCCGTGCTTATGGTCTTGGGCAGTCTCAGGTATCCGATCTCACAAACTCTGCTAAAATGGAGGCGGTATGTCTGTCGTAACATCATCCGCCAAAGCCAATCCTGTGACTCAATCCAACCATCGTATCGCTTGGCTTGTTTCCCGTTGGCCAGTCTATAAAGAACTTACCAAGCCTAGAATTGTGACCATGGTTTTGGTTGCAACCGGAGTTGGTTTTATCGCTGGCTCTCACATGGCCACCCAACCTTTGATCTTTTTGGCCACGATGGTTGGTACTGCCAGTTTTGCAGGTTCCGCCAGTGTGATGAATCAAGTCATGGAGCGTCGGCGTGATGCCCGCATGAAACGCACCATGAATCGACCTTTGCCATCTGGCCGGATTGATCATATCGAGGCCACTCTCTGGGGCCTATTCTTACTCGCCCTTGGTACCATTCTCCTACTCACTTTCGTAAACATGGCCTCATTCGGTTGTGCCCTGACCACCTGGGTACTCTATCTTGCGGCCTATACTCCTTTGAAACCAATCAGTACAATCAACACTGTTGTGGGAGCCATTCCAGGTGCCTTGCCTCCTGTGATTGGCTGGGCAGGTGCGACCGGAAAAATTGGTGTCGAGGCCATTGCCCTATTCCTGATCCTGTTTCTCTGGCAGTTCCCCCACTTTCTGGCCATTGCCTGGCTTTATCGTGCCGATTACCGCCGAGGTGGTTATCGAATGATTACGCTTCGCGACCGCACTGGTTTGATGACCGGGATACAGGCCCTTGGCTATGCCACAGTCTTGATACCTGTCTCAATCTTGCCGTTCCAGATCCGTATGGCGGGTTCCCTCTACATGATAGCTGCCTTGATCCTGAGTCTTTTCTACTGGATCAGGGCGTTGGAATTTGCCCGAAATCGTAACGATTTCACAGCCCGGCGAATGCTCTTCGCCAGCTTGTGGTATCTACCCCTTGTGTACCTCTTTCTGATCCTCAATCCCCTGCCCGCCTGACGGCCCCGTTCCGGCGGAGTTCCGGTTCGAAGGATGACCATGTCCGACATCGCCACTTTCCCAGTCTCAATGCCCGCCAGTTCCGCCAAGCCTGCCACCTACACGGCACCTGTCACGCCCGGCAAGGTTGCGATGTGGCTGTTCCTGGCCACTGAAGTCATGTTCTTCACGGGTCTGATCGGCTCATACATCGTTCTGCGAGCTGGTAGCCCTCCTACTGCCTATTCGGACAAATATTCTCCGAATACGCCTTTGACCGCAATTTCCAACCCTGAAGAAGTTCGCTTTCATCACTGGCCAAGGCCTTATGATTCTTCCGTAAATCCGCTTTCGATTGATCTCACAGCTGCCAACACCTTCATCCTGATCTGCTCCTCAGTCACCATGGTTTTGGCTCTCGGCGCTGCCCAACGTGACGATCGTAAAAAGACGACCATGTTCCTCTTCGCCACCATGATGATTGGCGGAACATTCCTCAGCGTTCAGGTTTATGAGTATTATCAGCTCATGCTGGGCCACATCTACCCCATCGGAGTGAGTGCCACAGGCCATTTCAGGCCAAGTGTAAGCATCTTCGCCAGCTGCTTCTTCACCATGACCGGGTTCCACGGAACTCACGTTGCCGTGGGCGTGTTCATGATCTTCTGTACATTCCTGCAGTCGCTGCGTGGCGTGTACACATCGAAGAACTACGCATCCCTTGAATACATCGGCCTTTACTGGCACTTCGTCGACCTGGTGTGGATCATTCTCTTCACACTCGTATATCTCATCTGATTCTGAGCTCTTTCAATACGGAAAGCTCGACCCACGCACATTTCTCATATCATTGAGATTCCTGAATAGAGACCTGAACATGTCAGATCATCACAGCACGACAGCCGATCACAGTCATGATCACCCGCATGTGAATTATATGCGGATCTTCTTCATTCTGCTCTTCATGACAGTCGCAGAATACTTCTATGCCATGATCACTCAGGATCACTTCATCCTTCTGATCCTTGGTTTGATGTCCATGGCGTTCTTCAAGGCAGCCCTTGTTGGCTATTATTTCATGCACGTGAAATTTGAGGGCAAATGGGTCTTCGCCATGATCATACCAGCCTGTATTCTGGCTGTACTTGTGGTCGTCGCCCTGATTCCCGATGTCGCCCGCGATCGCAGTAAAGACGACTTCAGCTCACCTGACGAAGACTCTGCCCTGCTCTCTCCTGCTGATTCAAGTCTTTTTGCAACGAAGGTTCTGAGTTCGTGAACAGATTTCTGGCTGGCTACCGTCTTGGCCTCTTTCTGGTCGGATTCATGTTTGCCTCGGCAGCCCTGATTTGTTTCAGCGCAGGTTCAGGCAAACCAGGATTGAGCGTCAGCCAGCCACCTGGATCATCGCTTCTTGAGGGCCGTCCGATCGGCCCTTTTTCGTTGACTCGTGAGACCAGAACCACTGTCAGTTCTGACGATCTGAAGTCAAGCGTCTGGCTCACAGCGTTCACCTTCACCCGTTGCCCCAGCAGTTGCCCGAGAATTTCGACCACACTGAAAGGCCTCCAAGATCAACTTGCAGGAAGTACGGTGAAAATCGTCTCGATTTCGGTCGATCCAAAGCACGATACTCCTGAAATCTTAAAGACTTACGGAACTAAGTTTGGTGCCGATCCTGCACGATGGTGGTTCCTGACTGGCAGTGATTCAGAAATTTATAGCCTGATCCAGAAGTCGTTCCTGCTCTCTGTGGCACCCACCACACTTGAGCAGCAAAAGCAAGGAGCTGAGGAGGTTGCGCACAGCGACCGAATTGCATTGGTCGACAAAGATCTAAAACTGGTTCGGTTTTACGACTCAAATTCTCCTGAAGAGCTCAAACAACTGGTTGCGGAAGCCCGAAAGCGTGACCAAAGTGGCTGGATCAAGACACTCCCAAAACTGAACGCCACGTTAAATGCGACCAGCTTTATATTCCTGATGACCGGCTGGTTCTTGATCCGCAACGGCCGAATGCGTGCCCACGCGTTTATGATGCTGACCTGTCTGGCCATTTCAGGAGCATTTCTCTCAAGTTACCTCACCTACCATTACTTCGTTGGAACAGTTCGATTTCCCGGCACTGGGTTCGTTCGCTCTCTCTACCTCTCCATTCTCCTCTCGCACACGGTACTGGCTGTAGCCCTAGTTCCACTGATCGTCCTCTCTATCACTCGAGCCATCCGCAAGGACTTCGTGCGTCACAAAGCGATAGCACAAGTGACTTTCCCCATCTGGGTTTACATCAGCATCACCGGAGTGGTGATTTATCTGATGCTTTATCAGATGAACCATCAGGCGATAACGGTACCTACCGTAACAGGATTTATTTCCGTTCGCTAAAATACAAGTTGTGAGTGCTCCTTTTTTGAATCCACCAACACCAGTTCGATCACCCATCGGCCCGAAAAACATCCATTTTAAAAAACTAGTTTCCCCCCATCAAAACTAATCCGCAGCGCAAGCAAGGGCCGCCTCTACGTATGATACCCAAGCAAGTGACTGTTTCGTAATTTGTTTGCAACCTGTTATATTGGCTTCACTTAGGTTTTCTTAGTCTGGCCCAGACCGGAGGCTGTCTTATACGCCTTCCCGTTAATCAAAACCATTTCAATCCTCTTCAGGCTCAAGTAATTCCACGTCCTGAACGGTGACAAGTCTGGCTCTTAAATTCTCGTTGTAACGCACCCTTCCACGAACCCCGACCTTTTTCCCAAGCCAATTTTCGACCGGTGCCGCCGGAGGCAATTTCAGATAAGCAATAGTCGTTCCGCTATCGCCAATCAGATTGTAAAGCATGTGTCCATCGACATCCCTTCGTGATGGTAGCATCAGTCCTGAGATGTCAAATCTTGGTTTATTTGAAGCTTGTTTTAAATCGTCGGACTTCATCTTGTTAGGGTCGTGCGACCGACTCCGTCTCATCGACTCCCAGAATTGGCGAGACGATCGCCCTATTTCGTCCTGACGTTGAGCCTGGTCACGCAGAGTGTTAAGCCGGGCTGTTTGGATTGCCGTCATCTGCCGTTTCTGCAGGCTTTCACAGCCTGTCAATATCGAGCGGAAATCCCATGAAACCAATGAGCCCGCCACGATCACCCGGAATCGTGATTCCAGCACCTCAAGGGCTTGATCCGTATCCTCCGGCAATTCCAGAGGACTCACTTTACGCCCTTTGGGCAATTCTTCATCCGCCAATTTTTCCGGCGGTCCCGATCGAAAATCAGGCATCTCCTCTGGGGCCGTTTTTAAAATGAAATCTGGCGCTGAATCCAACCCTGCAATTGGCCTTGGAGCTTTTTCCAGCTCAGATTCTGATTTTGGGGCATCGAGTATTTCAAGCGAATCTATGCTCGGGCTTTTAGTGTTTTTCGGGTTCTGTTTTGGATCTGAATCCGCCGTTGGCTTGGATTGTGCAATCGCTTCGTCCTGATTTTCAGCTGGAGACAGGCTTCTTTCAGGTTTTAATTCATCAGGTTGGCCAGGTTGCTTTTTTAGAGCTTTCGGAGCCGAACTCGCCAGCGATCCAGGCCCTTCGGAATCGACGAATCCATCTTCAGCTTCCGGCTTTCGCCGTTCCACCATCTTGATTTGATCTCTGCGGATAAATCGGGGCTCATCGGTTGGCGGCTCAATGGCTCTCCAGGTGATTAGCCCTTCTCGTTGAGGCAGCACCAATGGCTCGTTTGCCAGTAGCCAAATCGTCGTTCCTTTTTGAATTTCCATTCCGGGTGGGCCTGGCAATCGTGCCCCCATTCTGCCTGGCCTGATCAGTGCCTTCGCAGATTTGACTCGCCCCTCGCCTGTTCGAAGCTCACTGATGTCTGATTGCAGGATCCAGCTGACAGACCCTTCAGTGGGCCGAATCAAAACCCATTCTGAGTCTTCTGAGACGTTTTTAATCCAGATCAAATCGCCCCGCTGAACCGTTCCTGTAATAAACGAAACCCCGTTTGGAGTCTGATGAATCAATGCAGAATCAGCCATGACTTCTGCCATCTTCCAGCCCCTCGTAGTCGGTGAAGGACTTTCGGCAGCCATCGAAGCGGATTGGAAATTGATGCAGGAAATCAACAAAAGAATTGCCGCTATGCCCCAAAGCGGGCTTGGTGGATTCGTCAGACGTGGCAATGTTAACGGCGACATGGTTTGGCCACAGAGGACACAATCAATGGGATTTAGCCTGATTTGCAACACCTTTGCCTGAACGGTTGTTCGCGAGGTGCGTATGGTATGAAAAGGCTGTATTGGTAGTCGGTTGCGGCTCACCAATGAACGGCAGGGCGTCTCTCCATAACCGATGCAGAGGAGTATGGCTGTGCTTGCGGCATTTTCGAGCGAGCTTTTGGATCGGGTCGCCCACCAGTTCAATCTTGTCGAGTCGGGCCGACCCCAAACCTGCTTGATCTGCCAGAACCAGATAGCCAATATCGTTCACTTCGAGACCCATCAAATGAGCCACAACGGTATCCACAGCCACCGGATCCGAACCAGCCACAACCCATCCAAGATTCCGGCTCCTGCCAAATCTCGGGCCTTCCCCGTCCATGGTGCTGAAACCGTCCACAATGGCCAGCCTGGGCTTGACCGTCTGATTGAGCCTGACAAGGTTTGAGTGCATCGCTGCAACAGACTTCACAAACTCGAGTTGTGGAGGGGAAAGATTCTCCCAATCCATCCGGCCAATCATTTTCTGGCCAATCATTCTGGCCTGTTTCGCTCTACCCAAAACCGTTGTCGCCCATGCGACGGCTGCGGAATCGCCCTTCAGCCACTGCACCACCTTCTGTTTCAACCCAGTATAGCCATTCCCCCCAGCCTGATATCCGTGCATTTGAATCCGGTCGTGAGGATGCAGGCACGACATTTGATTCTTTAAACTAGCCGTCATCATCGTGTTGACATGCGTCTTGGCAAGTGCCACCGAGACGTAAAGCCCAGCTTCGACTATGGTTGAGCTGACTCGTGATGGACGCATGGATCCATTTGTCCCGCGCAGTTCGATCTTATTCCAGCGGGTTTCATCACGGTTGATGTCGAACCAGGTGACCGGCCTGCCCCAGAGTAATCGACGGTGTCCAAGATTTTCGAAACCGGCTGTGGCGTCGGTTGCACCTTCCGCCAAGGTGATATGTTCAGCACCTCGGGAGTATAAAAAATCGGCGACAGTGGCAACGGTATTAGGGTGTGAACTGGCACGCAAGTCGCTATGGCTGACAAGATTAGGTTTGATCACGGCCCCGGTGGCAGGGACGTGTGGCCAGGTGTCGCCCAGCAGATGAAGTGCTTGAGCCACGGCATCGTGACGCCTGTCATCCGCAACAATCGCCACTCTTGGAAGTTGGTTCACGGCCCGGCACTCCTTGCCTGTATGTCTGCATCAATGTATAAATCCTGCCTGATTTATGATTTTCGTCAAGGCCGGTTCTGAACGAAAAAGTCTAAAGCCAAATGGTTTTTATCAACGATTTTCAAGCACATACTGATGTTGAAACACTTGGTTCACGTTTGTAAACTTAGGGTAAGCCATTATTTGGACTTGTACAAATGCTTAAGAATTGTAAAATGTTGAATATTGATTGGAGCGAAAAATGAATGATTCCAAGTGGGGCTGGTCATCATTTCTCGAAAGTTTCAATCCTCATATATTCGAGCGACTCTGCTAAATGTGGTCTCCTGAAAAATCAGAACCCGAATCACTTTGCCTGGACTCAGGCGAAATCGGCATTTGCCCACAATGGCTCTGGTTCAGCGAATCCAAGACCGTTCCTGAACGAATGGTCGCTGCCTTGAGCCCGCGTGTCTGCCAGCATGTTTCCGTTGCGAATCCAACGGATTTTCTTCTTGCCAATCGTCAGACTTTTAACCCGGGTGGTCAGATCTTTGTTCTCGATGGATCTGAAGGCAGGCAAGATCTTGTACAGCTTTGGCTACGTCACCTAAGACGCGATGCACGCACCTCCGCAACCCCGATTCTGGTCTGGTCACATGCCGGCAAGCTCCCTGACTTCGATTCCCATACCGATTTCTTCTGGCTCCAGCCTGATGGTGTCATAGGCCGAAGTGGCTGGAGAGGCAGTGATCAATGGATCGACCGGATTGAATCCATCCTGAAACTGCGGCTCAAACGACAGTTCCATATCGATGTTCATCTTGATATGTCTAGTCGTCCAGAAGCTTTAGAACGCACCTCCGCTTGGATTCTCCACTGCGTTCGGCTCGTGCCTTGGATGACCACAAAAACCGGGCGATTGCGTCAGGCTGTTTTTGAACTTGGTCAAAATGCCATCGAATGGGGGAACAACGGCGATACCTCCAAAACCGTTCACATCCGGCTCAGAGCCGACGATCGAAGCCTGCACCTGACAGTGACCGATCAAGGTGTCGGTTTTGACAGAAACGATTTGCCACACGCAGCACAAGAAGAGGATCCGATCCGCCACCTTGAAATCCGTGAGCAACTCGGGCTTCGTGACGGCGGGTTTGGGATTCTGGTCACTCGTGGGCTCGTTGATAAACTGGCCTATAATGCCGCCGGGAACACTGTTCTGGTCACCCTTCGCCATCATGCAAATGATCGCTGTTCAACCTTTTGAATCATTGAGTTCGTCGAGTTGACTTGCGACTTATAATTCGCAGGTCAATACTCTCCGACTTTCCGGGTTCGAGCACCCTAAGCCCTCCATCGATCCCCTTTCCTGCAAGGTTGATGGCGTCCGTTGTCTGAGTGTAAGGCTCTATTGCAATAGAGTTTGCATTCCACGATGGAGTGAAGACGACGAGCT
Source organism: Candidatus Kuenenia stuttgartensis (assembly GCA_945872325.1). Lineage (GTDB taxonomy): Bacteria > Planctomycetota > Planctomycetia > Isosphaerales > Isosphaeraceae > QWQI01. Next base: position 15,553 of record CAMBZY010000008.1, read on the forward strand.
CGGAAAATGCTCTTGGTGTGGATAATACAATCTCCCAGCCGATCGCTTTATCCTTTAATAAGCACTCCACCCGACCGTCTGCGTTATGCGCCAGATCCGTGAGAACATCGTCGGCCTTTAAGCCCTTTAAAGGCAGACCATTGCGAAAATCCAAGGCGGCTGGCAAAGCCTCTTTTGTCCCCGTTGGCAAGAACTGCTCCAGATGCCATCGACGAGAGGCTGGAATGATCACTTCTGCATCGTTCAGATGGCTCCTGCCGGACAACGGTAGAAGAAAGTACGTATGATAACCCAGCCCCCAGGGTAACGGCTTAGTGTCGGGGTTTGTCACTATGGCTGTTGCTTTAAGCTCTTGTTTTGTTAGGGTATAAGTGATTTCGATTTTGGCGTCAGCAGGCCAGTGTTCGACATGTTCCGGAGCATCTTTCGATAGCTCCCATACGGCTGTCACCTGCGCAAAATCGTTCTCAGCCAATTTCTCTTTCACATGCCAGACAGATCGAAGTGCATATCCGTGGATTGCATTCCCACCGTTATTAATGGGCGTGTTGTAAGTCTTTCCCTGCCATTGGAATTGGCCTTTCTGGATCCGATTCGGGAACGGAAATAATACGGGATTTCCAAATCGAGAAGGAGATGCCTTTAACGCCTCAAAACTTGTGGGGCTCATCAAGACTGGTACAGGCTTATCATCAACCAGCAAATGCAACTCAAACAAGTTCCATCCCAAAGTCGGAGAAATTCGAGCCGATACACCTGAGGATGGGTCAGAAATATGGATGACTTGAACAGAATCGTTCGTTTCTTCGTGAATTTGAAATGCCATGTTCAACCAATTCTTTCAAGATATCTGTGTTCACCGTAGAATCGTAGTTGTGAGTTGAGATCGGTTCTGAACATAATAAACGAAGTGTCCAAAAAGTCCCTGATCATTTCTCCAAAAAAAGGGAATCGCTAGAGTGCAAATCATCAGCGATACGGTTTTGACTGACTTCGTCACATCCATTTTTGTGGCAGTCGGAGTGCCTGCCGAATCCTCCCGAACGGTCGCTAAAAGTCTGGTAGGAGCGAACTTGTGTGGCCACGATTCGCACGGAGTTCTGAGGATCCCGCAGTATATCGATTTCATCAAATCAGGGGCCTATCAGCCAACCGCCGAATTGAATGTGGAATCGGATCAAGGAGCGGTCGTAACAGTCGATGGAGGCTGGGGATTGGGGCAAGTGCAATCGCACAGACTTCTGGACCTGATCATTCCCAAGGCCCGTCAGTTCGGACTGGCTTCAGGTGCAGGTCGAAATTTTGGGCACATCGGCCGGCTTGGTGAATATGCCGAACGGGTGGCCGGCGAAGGCATGATTTTAATGGCCACCGTGAATAATTGCGGAGCCGGCCAACGGGTTGCCCCACCGGGCGGGACCGAGCCTCGATTGGGTACCAATCCACTCTGCCTGGGAGTCCCGACTGGAAATCAGCCAGTCATTCTTGATTTTGGAACGAGCGTTGTTGCGGAAGGCAAAGTCCGGTCCTACTTTATGAACGATCGCAAGCCCGTTCCGGATGGCTGGCTGCTGGATTCTGACGGTGATCCAACCACTGAAAGCCACGTGCTTTATGAGAAGCCTTTAGGCAGTATACTGCCTATGGGTGGCCCTCAAGCCTATAAAGGTTTCGGGCTGGCATTCGTGCTCGATATCCTTGCAGGTGGCTTGACTGGAGGCCAGTCCGCGTATCCAGAAGCCCCCCCTGCCAAAGGCAATAACGTCTTTTTCCTGATCATTCAGCCTACATTTTTCGCAGGTGCGGATCACCTCCTGAACGAAGCCATCGGGCTTTCCGGATATGTAAAATCAAGCAAACGCCGTGAAGGTGTTGACCAGATTCTGCTCCCTGGTGATCCCGAACAAATCAATCGTAAAGCCCGTCTTGCCAATGGGATACCGATTGAAGATTCGCACTGGCTGAAGCTGGCTGAGTTGGCACGCCAGTTGAATGTGACGGTCCCCGATCTCGGATGATCGTGTGACGGGTAGTCCAAGTCATTCCATGAGATGGACTTGCGTGTCTATCTCATGGCGAATGACTGGCGAAGGTGGAATCGGTTTTACACGCTTTTTCACCTTTCCTAAATTCTGAAATACATTATTCTTGATAAGAACAGTGATTAAGCCGGAACGATTTGCCAAGGAAGGCTGTCGATGGAAACCAAGTATCGAAAGAATCAAGAATTAAATGCGTTCCTGATAGGAACTGGTGGGCAAGGTGCCCGCCGTGGCTATTCCATCAAGTTATCGAACGGGTGGAAGCTTGCAGGCGTTTTTGATAAAGACTCGAATCTTGGCAGTCGAATGGCTATGAAATGGAAATGCAAGTATTATTCCGACTTGCAGGCTGGTCTTAATGATGAAACAGTCGATTTGGTGGTGATTGCAACTCCGCCTTCATATCATGACGAACTCATTGAAATGGCGATA
>CAMBZY010000009.1 GCA_945872325.1 Candidatus Kuenenia stuttgartensis
TCTCCGCCAAGGCCAGGGAGAAAGATCAGGGCAGGGCCTTCGCCCATGACTTCAGCATGGAGGGCAAGCGTTTGTCGCATCGGGATCACTTGATTATAAGGCTTCTGATTCGGGATTTATGACTTATGACTGGATTGCTTGAATCGCTCGACAAATCGGGCGTAATCTTCTGGAGTGTCGATTCCGACGCAGCGTTCAGAGACGATTCCCAGAGCGATTCGGTGCCCATTTTCAAGAACCCGGAGTTGTTCGAGCTTTTCAGCCAATTCCAGATCGGCAGTCGGCATGGTGGCCACTTGCTGGAGGAATTTTGGCCTGAAGGCATAGATGCCCAGGTGCAGAAAGGCCCAAGGTTGACCTTCGAGGGGCTTTCCATCGCGGTGAAAGGGGATGGGAGAGCGGGAGAAATAGAGGGCATAGCCGCCGTCGTCTTTGACCACTTTGACGCACGCAGGGTCGCGGTAGATGGATTCGTCGAAGATCGGGGTCCCAAGGGTTCCCATGGAGGCTTCAGGCCGATTGACCATGACATCGACCAGTAAATCAATGGATTCAGGGGAGATTTCCGGTTCGTCGCCTTGCAGGTTGATGACCAGATCCACATCGCCGACGATCCGGGCGGCTTCGGCGACACGATCTGTGCCTGAGACGTGGTCGTCGCGGGTCATGACGGCTTCACCGCCGAACTCTTTGACGGCGTCATAGATACGCTGATCGTCCGTGGCGACAACGATGCGTGTGAGTCTCAGCGATTTCTGGGCGGCCTCGACGACGTGCTGGATGAGTGTGCGGCCTGTGTCGGCAAGGAGGGGTTTGCCGGGTAGACGGGTTGAAGCGTATCTGGCGGGGATCACAGCGAGAATTTGCATGATAATGTGGTAGTCCAAAGAGGTTGGTGGTCGATACCGTTAGGGCCTTGATCTACCCGGCGAGGCTTTTGACCGAATCAGTGTATTCCACACCGTTCCGGTTGAGAGCTATCCGTGGTCATGGTGAGCCGCAGGATGGGCTTCTCCGATTCACGCATTATAGCGTAGGGTCGTTGAGCTGTCGGCAAGATTATTCAAAAACGGGCTTCAGGATGAGACCCGACCAAGACGGAATCTTCCAGGGAATGGACGTTGATCATGGTTGGTCAACGAACTTAAAACAGGGATGATTCAGGGATACGGTCGAGGTTGGATGGAACCGACAATAAGTGAATGGAATCTGGAGAGCGTGCGTGCACGTGTCTCATTTGATCATTTGCTTTTGATTAGTCGGTTATATGCGTGTTTACAGAGGATCTCAAAGTAGACGAACTTTGGCCAATTTCGGCTGGAATGGTCTGCCTTTGATATCTCCTGTGGAGACGATCCGACCGTGCGCTGCCAGGGATGGCGCCTCCACCTCGTGCTTATCGACAAATTGCGATACGAAGCCGCGATTTGTTGTTCCGGAGAGTCTTGATGTCCATTTTCCGATCTACGAGAAGGCAGACGCCCATCCGCCGTCCATCTACGCCTTGCCTGCATTGTGAAACACTTGAAGGCCGCGAACTACTGACCGCTACGGCTCGGCCCAAACTACGTGCCGCAACTGCTCAACTTGGGGCCCCTAAGCCGGCTCAATCCTCTCCATTTGCTAACTTGAAGGCCGCCACAGGTTCGCCTCAAGTGTTTCAAGATGCTGCCACTGCCAGAGCCACACAGGGCCTGGATGGTCAAGGAATGACTGTTGCCGTCATAGATACCGGCGTAGATTATTCCCTCAACGCTCTTGGAAATTCATTTGGTACCAGCAGTTCCAAAGTGATTGCCGGATATGATTTTGGCATGAATGACGGTGATCCCAAGCCGACCTGGGGCCACGGGACTTCGGTTTCAAGTATTATTGGATCAACGGATCCTAAAAATCCTGGAATTGCGCCGGCTGCCGACATTGTTGCATTAAGAGTGTTTGATGACAGTGGAAATTCAAGTTTCAGTAAAATTGGTGATGCACTCGACTGGGTCCTTGCGAATCATTCCAAATATAAAATCAGTGTCGTAAATATATCGATTTCCGATTCGATGAATTACACTCTTAACTGGTTTGAAACAGACACCAGCGCAGGACAGAGAATCAGCGAATCGATTTCGAAATTAAAAGCCCTGAATATTCCTGTCGTTGCGGCTTCAGGAAATTCGTTCAAGGGTACTCAGGGAATGGGCTTTACGGCGATTGTGAAAGATACAATCAGCGTGACTGGAGTCGATCCCAAGACTGGCCAGCTTGCCTCGAATGCTCAGCGACTGGGCTCGGCAGTTGGTGGTGAAGCTGCAACGGATATTGCGGCCCCGTCGCTTGGATTTAATACAGTCACAGGCAATGGACATTATGAGTCAGTGGACGGGACCAGCTTTGCAGCTCCGGTTGTGACTGGCTCGATCATGCTGATACAACAGAAATATCAGTCACAGTTTGGAACACTTCCAACGGTCGATCAAGTTCTCTCCTGGCTGAAGCAAGGCGGAGATTCCACGACCGACCCTGTAACAAATCTGAGCATTCCGCAAATTGATCTGGCGCAAACGCTGGCCCTTGTGCCGAAGAAGATGACGGCGAGCCCTTTGCCTATCGCATATGTGGCTCCTGCGGCGATCGCTCCCACCCAGACTCCTGTGACTCTGACAAATTCCTCACCTACGGTGAAGTTAAATGGAACGGTTGTCCAGGTCAGTTCCGTGCAGGATGGCAAGTTGACTCTTACCAGTTTGCAGGCGAACGGGAAGTGGAAAACCGTTGATATCTGGACAGGTGAAGCCATTGCCCGGCGAAATGCCGCATCGATCACACCTGCTCCGACTGGCACATTAAATAAAATCGCTCATCGCAAGCAGATTGCACCAAAACCACATGCAATCAAAGTCGCGAAGCATGTTTCAAGCCCGCCTGGAACTGCTCGACGTCGATTTGTCTGATTTTCAAAATGCAATCTGATTCTGGATTGAATCATGCCTGGCATCATCGCCAGGCTTTTTCATTCAGGTGGACTGACGGGTGATTCCAGATGACCGCACTATTTCGCCGAACCTGTTAAGGGTTTATAATTCAGGGCCATGGTGGGGCCAAACACTTCCAAGACGGATGTCTTAAAACAAGGAATGATATGTCCAATTTATCCAAGCCGACAGCGATTATCACGGGCGCTGGAACCGGGATCGGTCAGGCGACCGCCAAAGCACTTGCAGCCGATGGCTTTGAAGTGGCTTTGCTGGGCCGTCGAGCCGACGTTCTGGAAATTACGGCTGCTGAAATCCTGGCCGACGGCGGCAAAGCCATCGTTGTCCCTTGCGATGTCGCTTGCCGGGATTCTGTCGCTGAAGCCATGCGAATTCTGGAATCTGCCTGGTCCCGATTCGATGTGCTTGTCTGTAATGCCGGAACGAATTTAGTGAACAGGGCTCTGAAAGATCTGAGTCACGAGGATTGGGATACTCTGATCAACGTGAATCTGACCGGTGCATTCAATATCGTCTGGGCCGTTCTGCCTCACATGCGTGCTGCAAAGAATGGAACTGTGGTTCAGATTTGTTCGATCGCAGGCAAGCGAGCCGGCCCACTCGGTGGGATCGGCTATTCGGCCGCAAAGTTCGGTCAATCCGCTTTGGGTGTTTGTCTGGGGCGTGAAGAGCGTGAAAACGGGATTCGCTCCACGGTGATTTATCCAGGCGAGGTCAACACGCCGATCCTCGAAAAGCGTCCAAGTCCTGTGCCTGACGCCCGCCGGCCTGTCATGCTGCAACCGGAAGATGTCGCTGCAGCGGTTCGATTTGTGGTCGCTTTACCACAAAGGGCCAATATTTTTGAACTGGTGATCAAGCCAACGGCTGACGATTACGTCTGATCCGTTTCGCTAGAATCGACAGTGCCAGCACTCTTGGGCTTCAAGCGGTTTTTCTGCTTGAGGCCCAATCCCATTTGAACCATCGCACGCCGAAACCCAGCATGACTTTTTATGAGATTTTTAGGCGAACCCTGAACCACTTTCTTTGAGCTGATCAAGATCACGTAATCGGCTGCCAAAACTGTGGCTGCATGGCGAGTGAATAGTAAGACGGTCCGGTCACGAGCCAGCCGGCGATAGGAATCCCTCAACAATTCCCGCATGCTGCGAGTCATGCCGGGGGAAGGCTCCTCGACCAGTAAAATCGAAGGGTCGTGCCATTTGCCGCGTGCCAGGGCGATCAGGAATCGGCTGTAAACCGACTCTTCTGGAGACTTGCTTAAGTCGATTTCCGTCTGGTAGCCTTCAGGCATACGCTGGATCATGCGGTGGGCGTGGACTTCTTTCGCCGCTTCGATGGCGTTGAGAAGGTCTCCACGTGGGTCGTTCAGAGTGATGTTCTGAAGAATTGTGCCGTTATTGACATACGAGTCGGATCGGATGGTGCCGATCTGGAGACGGGTGGAAGCATTTGTGCAGCTTCGCAGATCGACTCCGTCTACGAGCACCCGGCCTGAAGATGGATCTTCCCAGCGGGCGATCATCCGCATGAGCTTGCGTCTTTGCGAAACATCAGGGCAAACAATCGCCGTGACCTTTCTGGCTGGAACATTTGCACTGAGCAGGATTTGCGATCGCGGATCCTCAGGCCCAAGTCCCAGTGGCAGGTCTTCAATGCGAACGCTCGACCGGCAGGGTTGCATGGCCACAGCATCGCTTAGATCCCAGAGTCTCACAGACGAACTTAGGGCATGATAGACGGATTCGATCGTGGCCGTTGCATCATCTGATTTCTGATTCTGTTTCCGACTGAGATTGAATAAGACCAGCCCAGAGCAGCCTAAACAAAGCAAAGCCATCATGGATTCTGGTGAAACAGGTTCGGAGGCTGTACGAAGGCTGATCGAGAAAATCATAAGCGAGATAATTAACAGTTTTGCCCAGTTCCCGGTTTGATGGATCGAGAAAACCGAGGCGGATGCCGATTGATCCCAGTCACTCCAGCGGCTGATCCAAAGATCTGAAGGACGGCTGTTGCCGATCTCCGACCCAATTGACCGAGATTGATAAGCCTCACGAATTTCCTCTTGAAACGATTTGCGAAGCCTTTCGCTCTCGATGGCCGTTGCGTTTGCCCGCTCAAGATTTGATTTCTGAGATTGGCGGTTGACCGCCCAGATCAAAATCGAGCCTGAGGCAAGGATCAACGCCCAGTCCCAACGGATCATCGCAATCATGCAGAAGCCCGCAAAAATACGGGCCAAAGCCAGCATGGAATCGCTCAGTTGACTGGCAACGAGTCGCCCATAATGGACACTGTCGTTCTGAATCAGTTGGATGGTTTGCTGAGCGGACTCTGGAGTGATCAGAGTTCCGCTTGTCCTGTGCGACTCTCTGAAAAGTCTGGTTCGAAGCTCTTTTGAGATGGATCCAGAGATACGTTCGGTCTGTCGAAATCGCCTCTGGCAGACCCAAACCCTGAAAGCCAGACAAAATATGGCCAGACTACCGATTTTCAGAAGGAGTGGGCCAACCGTGTTCACGGGCGATTGGACGCCCAGAAAACGCGGTGCAAGCAAAATTTGCTGGCGGACTTCGCCAATCGCCGAGAGCTGAAAAAACTGGGAAGCCAGGTCAACGACTACGGATTCTGCCGTAACGGCAATCAGTGTCCAGAGACCGAGCTTCCAGATAGTGCCTTTGTAAGTCTTACGCAGGCCACGGATTAAGTTGTTCAGGGAGTCGTTCACGAGCGGAGGTCTCCAATCCGGGAAGGTGGACACTGGAACCTCATCCGTGCAGGCTCAAGCAGAATCAGGCCAGGTCGCGATCCTCAAACAGGATGAAGGCGAAGCAAAGAGCCACTGCCGAATACATCACGCAGTAGACCAATGCGGGCAGGACGTACTCGGTCCAGGGGATCATGGCACCGGTTGCAATCGACGGACCAGCGTTGAAAAACTCGAGAGATGGCAGGACGAATTCGAAGAGGCGTGCCATGAACTGAACGAGGTCGTTCGCTGTGTCTCCACCGGTGGCTTTGACCAGAACTGGGGTCAAGTGCCCAAGGAAGAATACGGTGATACAGAGCACCATGTTCACAAGAATCGGCAGACGGGTGGAAATGGCCACGCTGATGGCTGTCAGGAGACTGACTTCAAAGAAGACAAGTGCAAGCCCGGGAAGGACTTGAAAGACCTGGCCCAAACGTTTGGCCGCGATCACTTCGCCGCCGGATGTTTCGCGAAGGTCGTAAGCGTATTTGTACCAGACGCCGGAACCGAACATGATGCCAAGAACGATCAGCATGAGTAAGACTGCGGCTTCGATGCCGAAGTATTTACCCAACAGGAACTGGCGACGATTGATTGGCTTTGAGAGCAGGGTGATAGCCGTCTTGCCTTCGATTTCATCAGCCACAGTCGAACTGGCTGTGAGAAGTGACAGGAGCAGGCAGACGAACGATATCGTCGTCAGGCCGGTGTCCTTGTACATTTTGATGTCTTCACCGAACGTGAAGTAGGACACAAAGATGGACCAGAACAGGTAGAACGAAGCCAGGAAAATCAGGACGTAAAACGCCGGCTGACGGATGGCTTCCTTGAATGTGGCCCGAGCAATGACCAGAGTCTTCATAACGGTGCGAGTCCATGGATGCTGAGGAGAGACTTTATGATGACGAGATAGTAACAGTCTAATCTGAAAAACGCTCGCTCGCCAAGTCCCAAGGCAATCAAAAACAGGAGATTTCACAGGAAAAACACGTTAGGACCGTTATGAGCGGAAGTCTTAACAGCTCAGATCTCCCATGTTACGGGCACTGTCGGAGGTTTTGGAAATGATTCCACGCGATTTATCTGAACATGAGTTGTGATCGTGGATCTTAAAGGATCAGGCCGGAAATAACTTCCCGTTTTCAAACCAATTAACCGGGGCTAGCGCCAAGACCGGCTGATAGCCCCCGGTTTCCTGGTTCGAATCTAGCCGCCGGGCGCTAGCCCCCGGTTCGCGGAAGAGAATTAACCGGGGTTAGCGCCAAGCCCGGCTAGATAAAAGGCGCTAGCCTCCAGTTTCTTGGTTCGAATCTAGCCGCCGGGCGCTAGCCTCCGGTTCGCGAAAGAGAATTAACCTCTGGGCTAGCGCCAAGCCCGGCTAGATAAAAGGAGCTAGCCCCCGGTTCGCGGAAGAGAATTAACCGGGGCTAGCGCCAAGCCCGGCTAGATAAAAGTCGCTAGCCCCCGGTTCGCGGAAGAGAATTAACCGGGGCTATCGCCAAGCCCGGCGAGACAACAGCCGCAATTTACTTGGCCACGTTTCTCTACTAACCGGAACTTATTTCCTACCCGTTCCTAATTTAAGCAGGGTACATGGTTCGGATTGGATAAGGATTCCGTGCAGGGAGTCACTTGATTTCTTAAAAACAGCAGGGCAGGGGATTGACCCACTGGGTTATTCCTGAGAAATTAGCTCTTAAATATAGGGTGTCTCACCATGAACCAGCATTCCAAAATATTGTGGAGCGATCAGATATGTCGGACAGGAATCGATCGGCGAATGATCTGGCGAGGCTAAGTTTAGCCGTCAGCCTGATGACATTGATTGGTTGCGGTGGAGGCGGATCAGAGGAAGCGGCTCCCGCCGAGACTCCCACAGCTGGAAAAGCTGAAACAAAAAAGTCTGAAGTCCCAACTGTCAAGGGTCTTGGTGCAACAGCCAAGGGCCGTCAGGAAGGCATTGATGCCAGTGCATCTGGCGGCGGTGGAGCACCGATTCCTCCCGAAGCTGAAGCGGCTCGAAAAGCGATGATGCAGGGACAAGGTGGCCCTCCAGGTGGACCAGGCCGGCCTTCAGAGAAGGAATCATCGCCCGCCAGTGGTCCAGGTGCAATCACTCCCGGCCAGCTTCAAACAGCGGCTCCAAGTGGTGGAGGTGGATATGTTCCACCGGGAGTGGGCGGCCCTCCAGGTCAAGGCCAGGGGCCAGGCGGCCCTCCAGGCCAGGGACAAGGCCAGGGTCCAGGTGGACCGGGTGGCTATGTTCCACCGGGTGTGGCCAGTGGTGGCCCCGGTGGAGGTGGCCCTCCAGGTGCTGGTATGATGCCCCCAGGTGGATACGGTGGCCCGGGCGGCGGTTTTGGTGGTCCCGGCGGTGGCAGCAGTGGCCCTGTTTTGCTGGCTCAGAATGCATTTGCCGAAGGTGGAGATGCCTTGCAGGCTGAAGCTCCCAAAACTGGAGCTGGTGGATTGGCTGGGGCTGTCAGTGATTTTAAGGATCCGACAAAGGCTGTCGAAAGTTTTCTTTCCGCCGTCCAGTCGAAAGATCCTGAACTGATTGCTGAAGCGATTTCGAAACGGGCCCCGGAAGAAGCCAAATTAGGTGTTTACAAAAAGATCTTGACTGGTGCTCTGGCCAAGAATCTGAAAGACGAAGATCTTGAATCACTGGCGGAAGCTTTTGCTGACTATAAGGTAGAAAATATCGGCGTTTCTAAGTCAAGTGGCTCGATGAACGTGACGGTCGGCCGTACTAAAAAAGCGACTGAAAAGCAGAAGCGAACGGAATATGAACGGCGAATCATGCGGGTGCATCGTGATGGCAAGGTGGGCTGGAAGGTGATTGATCTGGGTAACAAGATCGCCTTCTGATTGGAAAAAAATAACAAAAAAAGAGGAGGTCCTGACCATAAGTCGGGACCTCCTCATCATTGAACTCATTAGCAAGCTGAATCAGGGGCCTGCTGGCGAGGTGGCGGCAGGGCCGGCACATCGTCGGAGGTGGTCTTTGTCGATATAGACGACTTCGACTTTGTGATCGTTCAGGTTGAACGGAATCGGGTAGTCAGACCAGTAGCTTTCATCGTAATAAATGGTGCACTTGTAGTGACAGTGAACCAGTTGGCAAGGTCCAGCCAGAGGGTAGATCTTGCAAGGGTCGACAGATTCGCCGATCTTTTCGACCAGAATCTGAACGTTATTACGATGGGTTTCGTAGACCACTGATTGAGTGTGGCGAAACTTCGGAACCTTTTCCCAGACTTCAGCTTCGCTTGGGGGATCCAGGCAAGGCGAGGTGGTGGAATCGGCAGGGATTGGGTCAAGGATAGGGACCCGATCATCTTCTTCGCGAGCAAAGTCGCGTTCGATACGTTGTTGCTGGCTTGGCAGGATCGGCCAGGCAAAGCTCCAGCCAGTTGGGTGAAGTGGCGAAACGTTGCGATAGACGTATGATAACGCCCCGCCGCAACCGCCAGACCCCATGGCCAGCATGAAAAACATAGACCCTGTTACAAGGCCCCGGCTATCACTGAGTCGGCTCAGGCCGCGAGTCCAATTAGGACGAAGCATCGGATTGTTCCCTCCATGGAACGGTCGCGGCAGATATTCAAGGTGAGTCCTTGAATCCGACGCCATACCGGAAACTTCTGATCGTTCGGTTGTGGTCAACTCCAACCACTCGAACCGTTACTGTCATTGATCGAACAAACAGGGGGTGGAAGTGAAGAAAAATCCTGACAATTCGTAAGAAGTTATTTAATCGGGCTAACACGAACATCCATAGCGACATGATTTACGGCTCAGAATCAGGCTGGAAAAAACTTCCGGTTTGAAAAACCAACCAACGAATCGGGGCCAGACCTAGCCCCCGGTTTCGGCGTCCAACGGAATGAACAGCGCGAGTATAAGTTCAACGCGAGTATAAGTTCAGGTTTTAAACAACAGCGAACCGGGGCTATCGCCAAGCCCGGCTAGACCAGCAAGGGCCGAGCGATCAAGAAGGCCAGGCTGTTGGTGGATCAAACAACGTTACAAACGGTTCAGATAGGCCTGATTGTTCACCCTCTCATACGCAGTTATCCAGAGCATTCCTGTCACCTTCATAATAACACAAAAAGCCACGTGGAATGATCCACGTGGCTTTCAGGCGTCTGTTCAGACCGATTCGATCAATAAGCAAACAGGCCGAAAGGATATGGCGTGAAGAATGGGCGTGTGTAGTGCTTTTTGAAGTCAAGCCACCACAGGCCATCGTCCCAGCGAAGGGTCACTGCACGCCAATCCAGAGGAACTTCTGGGTATGGGTGAATTGGCCCAATGTTCGGCCAGGCTTGCCATGGGTAAACCGTTGGGTAGCCAACGGCAGAGAAGTTTGGATAAGGGGCAGCACTTGGCCAGGCGTAGTTAGGCATGGCGTGTGAGCCTGAGGCTGGGCCGAACCCGCCGGCTGTTCCATTTTCAGGAGCAGGGCCGCCTTGGTCGTATCCAACTGGAGCTGGTCCACCATGAGCTGGGCCAGCGTAACCGCCAGCAGCAGCACCGGCATGAGCGCCGTGGCCACCCATGGCGACGTCGTATTGAACTTGTTCGATTTCTTTGGCAGGTGCGATGGTGACATTGTCCACCACGCCGGTCACGCCCGGTACAGCCAGAATCATGTTGGTCAGAGCTTGCTTACGCTCTGGGCTAACCACGGTGCCGGTCATCGTGACCACACCCTTGGAGGCTTCCACGTCCAGACGTGAGCCTTTGAACTGTCCGCTCTTGCGCAGGCTGTCCACCACCGAATCGGCGACGGCTTGGTTCTGTTTGGCAACCTCCTGAGCCATGGCGGAGGTGGTGATGCCCGCAGCGGCAATTGCCAGCGCGGCGGAAATCCGTTTCATGCGACTATTCATCGATCCTCACCTCACCCGCTGTATATCCAACCGTCGAACCTGACACGCGGGATTGTTGTCAGCTTCCGACGCGGCTGGCACCTCGTCCGTGAAGGTGTCCTGCCTATCCATGTTTCAGAACGTTTGATCCCTCGACCCTCTGACGGAATGGTCTGGCGATCTTCTGCTGTCTTCATCGGAATTGAGAGTGCCGCCATGCAAGTGGAAATGGGACATAAATGTTTGGAGTTTAACGATTGCGCCGGTTGTATCCGTTTTGATGACCACTGCCAGTCATGCCCAAAGGGCTCGATCTTTTGACAAAACACTTGAGAATCATGGCTCAACGCCGTAATCTGCTATAAGTATCGGGTCTGTGCCGCAATTCAAGCGGTTGTCCTGCACACGGCCCAATCCAATCAAAAATCAGTGACCTACCTAGATTCAACCAGGGGACTTTCGCGTATGTCCGCACAAAAACCTCTCCGAGTGGCCATTATTGGCCTTGGCTTCGGCGCAGAGTTCATTCCGATTTATCAAAATTATCCCGGCGCTGAGATGTACGCCATCTGCCGGCGCGATTCCAAGGGATTGAACGAGGCTGGCGACAAGTACAACATTCCCGTTCGATACACAGACTACCAGCAAGTTCTGGACGATCCCAATATCGACGCCGTTCACATCAACAGCCCCATCCCGGATCACGGATGGATGAGCGTCGCCGCCCTCAAAGCCGGCAAGCATGTGGCCTGTACCGTGCCCATGGGGACATCCGTGGAAGAGTGCCGCGCAATCGTTGAGGCCCAAAGAGCCAGCGGCAAGACCTATATGATGATGGAAACCGTCGTCTATAGTCGCGAATACCTCTATGTGAAATATCTTTACGACAAAGGTGTGCTGGGCCGCCTGCAATTTTTGAGAGGCAGCCACATGCAGGACATGGACGGCTGGCCGAACTACTGGCCAGGCCTTCCTCCGATGTGGTATGCCACGCACTGCGTCAGCCCTTGTCTGGCCATTCTCTCGGAGCCGGGCAAGCCTGCTTTGGCTGATAGCGTGGTCTGTCACGGCTCAGGCCGGATTTCCGAAGAATTGATCAGCAATTACGGCAGCCCGTTTGCGATCGAGTCAGCCACGTTCAAGATCAAGGGGTCGGATGTGGTGGCTGAAGTCACTCGAAGCCTGTTCGATACCGCTCGTCAGTATCGCGAAAGTTTCGACGCCTATGGCTCCAAAGCCTCGTTTGAGTGGCAGTTGGCTGAGAATCAACAGCCTTTGATCCACACCAAGAGCACATCAGCGAAGCCGATTTCTGAGCCGGAAATCGCTCAGGAAACCACCGTGCCAGACTTCGCTCACCTTCTTCCCGAAGGGATCCAGAAGTTCACCATGCCAGCCGCGATTCAGGACGCAGATCACCTCAGCTTCCTCCAGGGCGGCGGCCACGGCGGAAGCCATCCGCACCTCGTGCATGCATTCATTCAGGCTGTTCTGGGGAATAAGGCCGCATTCCCAGACGCTGAAACTTCAGCCAACTGGACCATGGTCGGCATCTGTGCCCATGAATCCGCCATGAGCGGCGGCGACCGCGTTCAGATCCCGAACTTCTGATCAGATCAAGGGTTGGGTGTAGCAATAAAAAAGCCATGGCCCGGAGTTCCAATCAGAACTCCGGGCCATGTTCGTGTGTTTATCGACTATGAATTGCTATACGAATCATAGTTCGCGAAGCGAAGCGATCACGTCTTTATTGATGGCTTTAAGGGCAGGGAACAGGCCACCCAGAACACCCATGGCCATGGTCATGGCAAATGCAACGCCCATGACGAGTGGCCCGAACCGAAAGTTTACCGTGGCTTCCGAGAACGTATTGGAATTGACGGTTCCGAACGACAGGGCGGTGAGCGGCAGGGTCATCAGTAGGCCAACGACACCGCCGATGGTGCAGAGAATCACGGATTCGCCCAAGAACGAGATCAAAACGTCTCTACGGGAGAATCCCAGGGCACGCATGGTCCCAATCTCGCGGGTTCGGCTCGCCACAGCGCCAAACATGGTGTTTGAGGCTGCAAACATGGCACCAATCGTCAAAAGGACGGCGATCAGGGTCCCAAACACTTTCAAGAAAGTGCTGGACTGCTGCTGCTTGTTGAAATAGTCTTTTTCTGACTCTGCCAGAAGCTTGTACTGGGCATCGTTGTTAATCACGTTGCGAATGTCGTCCATCTCGGCAGGGCCTGAGGCACGAATCTGGACACTTGAGACCGAACCTTCTCGCGCAATATTACGTTCCAGATCCTTTCGATCCACCCAGATTTCACTCTCGGCAGATCCTCCACCAGCGCGGAACAGGCCTACCACCCGATAGCTCTCTTTTTCGCCCACTTTCAGGGTGTCTCCAAGATTGCTGTTCTTGAATCG
Source organism: Candidatus Kuenenia stuttgartensis (assembly GCA_945872325.1). GTDB lineage: Bacteria > Planctomycetota > Planctomycetia > Isosphaerales > Isosphaeraceae > QWQI01. The sequence continues at coordinate 13,041 of CAMBZY010000009.1, forward strand.
GCCTGAAAGCCGCTCGCTGATGATCGCCTCACCTTTGCCTGGCTCCAGATCCCGGCCGTTGGTGATCGTAAAATCACGCCTCAGAATCCGACCGATTGGGTCCATTCCCCGCACGATCAAATTGGTTCGCGAGCCGTCGGAACGCTCCATGACCGGAATGTTGAGCAGTTCGCGAGAGACCAGAGGGCCGAGCTTGGGATCCCGCGCCACGCCCTTCAAGGTGACCATGGTATCGGCCTTGTCGAGCTCGAATCCACCGTCCGTCTCGTTCGTGGAACCTTTGCGGAGGATGATCAGGTCGAGCGGATCTCCGGAAACGTCAAGGCTATGCTGCAAGCCTTCCACCATGCTGAACAGGATGCAGCTTGACCAGACGATCAAGGCCGTTCCGGCGACTGTCATCAGAGTGGTCCCACGACGCACCCAAAGGTTACGCAAGTTGTATTTCAGGGGCACCATGAGGATTTAAACTTCCAAATGAGTTCGGATTCAGGAATTCAGAGTTGCTACATGCATCCAAAGGCTGAATTGTTCTCAGACCACCTTGCGAAGCCCTTGAATCACGCCCAGTCTGGCCGCAGCCACAGCCGGGAATAATCCACTGACCAGCCCGATCATGAGCGACGAGCCAAGCCCAAGCAAGGCCGTCTGCCAGGGGATGAAGAAGAATGGGAGGGCACCTGCTGTGTAAGGAGATACGTCGAACACGTCGAACAGCAGTTTGCAACCAAGTGCGCCCACGATTCCCCCCATCAGTGCTACCAGAATCGATTCTGTCAGAACCATTCCAAGTATCTTACCGTTCGTAAATCCAATGGCCTTCAGGACAGCAATTTCGGTAGTCCGTTCCCGCAGAGCCATCGCCATGGCATTGCCCGATACGAACACCAGTGAGACGACCACAGCCAGTCCCACAGCCGAAATCATCGTACGCATATCGCCCCAAAGTTCCGCAAACTGTGCCACGAACGCATCTTCTGTCTGGGTCCGGGTCGGCGTGTCGCTGTTGATGGTGGCCGCATCCACTTTCCGGCAAAATGCAGCCAGATCACCACCTGGCTTAATTTTGGCGAATACAGTTCCGGCATTCCCTGCCTGACGGCCCTGAAATTCTTGCTTCAAACCTTCTTCGAGCAGATTCCAGTTGAACATCAGCATCCGGCCATCGCGGTCGGGTGGACTCTTGTAAATCCCGCGGACGGTAAGATTTAGGTCGAATGGGTAGATGGTGCCTTTTAAAGGCATGGAGTCGCCAATTTTAATGTTTCGTTCAGCGGCCATTTTGAAGCCGATGACGCATCCGGAAGGATCGCTGGCAAAGGCGTTTTTCTGGTCGTCAGGCAGTTCGAGTTCGTCCCAGATCTGAAGGATCTTGTCGGGATAAATTCCGAACTGGGCGAACGGCATGACCTCTTCCTGATATTTCCCGCCATACCATGAAAGTGGAGACGCTGCAACCACTTCAGGCATTTGTGCGACCTCGTTCACGAACCGGATCGGCACGGCCGTTGCAAAGCCCTGGCTACTCATGGCGATGATCCGGTTATAGCCCTTCAAAGATTCGCTCACGTTCTGGTTCACTGAGAGGAACGAGAGCATGATCATCATAAGAAAAAGGCTGATGGCAATCGAGCCGATGGTGAGACAGGTTCGCAAGCGATTCCTGCGCATGTTGCGCCAGACGTAGCTGAAGTATTTCATGAGAATCGTCCTCCTAAATGGTGATCAGTGTTAAACTTAAGAGACACCCATGCGTGACTTGGCCTGAGCCTGTGTTTCATCGCCCACCAATTGGCCTTTATCAAGCCTCAGAAGTCGGCTGGCTCGTGAGGCAGCCTGAGGGTCGTGCGTGACCATCACAATGGTCTTGTCCAGATCCCTATGGAGTGTGTCGAGCAGGTCGAGAATTTCTTCAGCCGAAGTTCTGTCCAGGTCACCAGTTGGCTCATCCGCCACAATCAGGGCCGGGTCAGTCACAATGGCACGGGCAATGGCCACGCGTTGTTCCTGACCACCTGAAAGCTGGCGTGGGTAGTGATCCTCACGACCGTCAAGGCCCACGATTTTCAAGGCTGTTGCAGCACGCTTGCGGCGTTCGCTGCGGGAAACAGGCTGAAGGAGCAGGGGGAGTTCCACATTCTCCTGGGCCGTCATCACGGGGATCAGGTTATACATCTGGAAGATGAACCCGATGTGATCCGCCCTCCAGCGGGTGAGTTGCGATTCGCTGAGTTGCGACAGATTCAGGCCGTCCACATTCACATCGCCTGATGTGGCCCTGTCAAGGCCGGCGATGAGGTTCAAAAGTGTGGTTTTGCCCGACCCGGAAGGACCCATCAAGGCCAGGAATTCGCCTTGGCGAACGTCCAGATTCAGCCCTTGAAGAACGGGTATCCGCATGGAGTTGCGGCTGTATTCCTTACTGACATTCAAAAGCTGGATGGCCAGATTGTCGGACACTTCGAATCTCTCCTCGATGAATGATTAGGTCTCGACTTGCCAGTGGATCGACCGGCATGTCCTGAAGCTGGCATGGTTTAATCAGGAACGCTGACAGCTTGATTTTCGTTGAATTCAGGGCTCGGGTTCAAGACAATTCTTTGACCCGCCTTGAGACCGGTCTCGACCTTGACCAGATCGTCCGACCTGGGGGTGGTCAAAATCGTAGTCTTGTGAATGGTCTTGTCATCGTCAATCCGCCAGACGGTGGTCGTACCATTGGTTTCTGTCACAGACGACTTAGGAATAAAAAGGCCAGCTAGTTGTGGTGTGGCGGCCTGATCTTTTTTCTCTGGCAGAAAATTCACAATGGCGATCAGCTCCGGAAAAAGCCGATCGTCGGGGTTCAGAATCTGGACATAAACCTTGACGGTGCCTCTGGCACGGTCGCCCAGTGGAACAATCTTCCGAACCTTACCCGTAAAGCGTTTATTGGGCGAGGCGGTGACCATGACCTCCGCCGGTTGATCCACTCGAACCTTGGCCAACTGGCCTTCGCTGATGTCCGTTTCCACTTCCAGCAACGAGAGATTAGCCAGAGTGACCACCGAACCACGCCCTGAGGCTGCACCCATTCCACCTGGGGTAATCGTCTCGCCCACTTCCGCACCCTTCGCCAGCACGGTGCCTGCAAATGGGGCCATGATGAACATGTTCTGGATGTTCTCTTCCGTCTCTTTCATCGAGGCTTCCATGTAGGCCATATTCGCCTTGAGGGCTTCCACACGGGCGGCACTCATTTCGGATTGCGACATCGAGGCTTCAAGTTCTTCCAGACTTGTTGTTTTGTACTGGTTCATTAAAGTCTGGTTACGCTTGACCTTACGCTGTTTGTCGCGGAGGTCGGCCTCAGCCTCGTTCAGCTCGGCTTTGGTGCGGGCTACTGATGCTTTTTTGGACATCAGCATGGCCTTGAAGTCGTTGTGCTCCAGGACTGCTAAAATCTGTCCTGGTATCACTTTGTCGCCTTCCTCGACGGCCATTCGCTCGACCCGGCCAGGGCTTTTGGCGCCCACTTCGGCCTGGTTGCGAGACCTGAGATATCCCTTGGCTGATAAAACTTTATCAATATCCGATTCGGTCAATTCCTGAACCGTTGCAAATTTCACTTCGGTGGCAGGCCGGATCTTCGCCACCTGATCACGTACCATATAAGCACCGGCAGCGACTATGGCGATCGGGATCAGCCAGAGCGACAGAGAAAACAATCGCCAGCCAAACCCTCGACGTACCGTCTTGGCCGACGTCGGGCGATAAGAGACGTGGCTCGAACTTTGTTGAGGCTGTGGTTGGGCCACTGCCATGGGCCGTGAACGACCCCGGTCAATTTTGAGCGATGCCAAGTCTTCTTTTAGTGACGAGCTCATGGGCGTCGAACCTGTCCGGGGCTTTGTAAGGGATCCACGTTCAGCCACACCATTTCGGGCGACTCGAACTACTTACATATTCTGCCTTATCAGGATTTTATACAATAGTCCGAATCCGTCCAGAACGAAACGAGTTCTTCGTGCTTGTTAGTTTAAGCGGTTTGTGATGTTTGTACGGCGCGAGTTATCCTGTTTTTTGAATTTCAAAAAATCGTGAGACAACAGAAAAATCTCGATCTCATGGCCTATTTCTTCAAAATCTGCACCGGTGA
>CAMBZY010000010.1 GCA_945872325.1 Candidatus Kuenenia stuttgartensis
AGAACCCCTCGGAGAGTCCAAAATCTGGCAGGTGGAAGTCCGGCTTTCGACAGCTTGAATTATCCCACCAGGCGAGTGGACCAGGCCCGGGGGCTCGTTTCAGGTCGTTTGGATCATCGTGGCTGAAGCAGTTTGGGCACGATCCAGCAGCATCTTTTGCATGACATGTGCAGGCCAGATCGAGCCCGAGCCGATCGAATTTAGGCCCCAAAAGGCCCGACTCCCGGCCTGGATAGGTCATCAGATTGGCTCTAGGGATCTCGATCATGGCTGGCAGAGCCACAGAAGGATCTGTCGGGGCTGCATAGCTGATCATGGATCCGATAGATGGCCAACTGAATCGGCCTGGCCGAGGCTGCACGATCGAGGCATTCGTATCGCCGGGCGGTAAAGCCGTGGTTCCCGTATGAAGCAGATAGGAGCAACTGTTGTGTTCGTTCCGGAACTCTCGGCCGGCGACATGGTGCATGGTTCGGACGATGGAAAATCGGTCGGAACGTGACGCAAGTCTGGGTAGATATTCGCAAAAGACTTCGCCTGGTAGCCGCGACTGGGTCACTCCATAATCACCACGAATGGTGTCAGGGGCTTTCGGCTTCGGGTCAAAAGTCTCATGCTGCGATGGGCCGCCGGACTGAAAAATAAAAACGACGGATTTGGCTTTACCCTTTGGAGTGATACCACTTGCCCTGGCATGCGATTCCAACCGCAGAAGATCGCTCAGCCCCATCCCGATCAGGCTCATTCCGCCGACCTGCAACAGGCCCCGGCGCGAGATCATTGGATGATCCTCTGTGCGGCAGCCGTTGGGTGAAGGGCGATGGGGATGAGTCATGACGATGATCCAGAAGGCGAGTTCCATAAGGTGAGAACCTTATTAGATATCACCACGAAGCATCAAGCAAGGTCTATCCTCTCAAACCTGGTGATTACTTTGCAAAATCCACTGACGTGAAACTCGGGATTTTAACCAATGGTGTTCAGTGGAAGTTGTACACTGATGTCGACAATTCGAATGTGATGGATAAATAGCCATTCGTCGTTTACAAAGATTTGCTGAGAGCGGCTTGGGACAAGCAACGTCTGTTGCATCCAGCAAAAGCATAAAATGGAATCGAATTTCAGATTGAGATTTCAAAATTCAATTTCAAACAGTCTGCGATGATCAAAACTAATAAAACCATCCAAAACGGGTTGCTCCAATAAGCAAACCCGTTTTGAATTTAAACTGATGACGGCTAAATTACGCGCCGGCAATGCTGCGGGCGGCCTTGGCGGCCACGGCGATGCATTCCTGAATCTCGCCAATCGGGTTCTTGGGATTCTCTTCGTATTCCAGCGACAGTGCTCCGTCGGCTGGGAATTTGATGGCCTTAAGGGCCTTGAAAACACCGGCAACGTCGAGCAAACCCTTGCCCAGAACAACGCCTTCGGCATCTTTCTTGGGAGCTGCAAAATCTTTCAGGTGCACGCCCCAGACTCGGCCCTTCATGGCTAGAAGGAGCTTGACTGGATCTTCGCCAGAGCGAATGAAGTGGCCCAGGTCAGCGCAGAAGCCAATGCGTTCATCGCGGCCTTCCACAGCCTTCAGGCAGTCGGCGACCTTATCAAAACGGGCTCCGGGGCCATGGTTGTGAATGGCGATCCGCAGATCATATTCTTTGACCAGCTTTTCAAGACTGTCGAACGAATCCGGTGTCGGATCAGCGGAAAGGTTCTTGAAGCCGGCGGCTTTGGCGAACTTGAAGAACTCTTCGTTCTTGGAGTGATCGGCTGTAAAGCCCTGCACACCGTGAGCGGAAAGAGTCAGGTGGTGAGCCTTGAGCTTGGCCTTCATCGTGTCGATCACAGCCTGATCGGTGGTGACCGGGAAGTGGGCGCGGAACATTTCGACGAAGTGCAGGTCGAGATTCTCAGCAATGATGTCCATCGCCTTGTCCACATCGAACCCGCGAAGGCTGTAGGACTGAATGCCCATGGGCAGGCCGGCAAAGTCTGTGTGCAGATTGGCACGCACGTTCGAGGCGAACGCGTCGAACCATGTGGCTCCCGCAGCAGCAGCTACGGCAAAGGTTTTAAAGGCTTGGCGACGTGTTGTCATGGCTGTTTTTGAGACTCCCTGAATGTATCTGAGGTTGGATTGAAGATCGAGGGCGAGGATCGCCACAAAATGGTCAGGCTTTACTGTAATCGCTAAACCAGCTCAGGGCAACGAGAAGCTGGGGAATGTTAAAATTCTGTGGCATCTAACAACCTCAATCACTTTCCAGATAGAGGTTTTGTATTGAACCCCATGGAAATTGATTCGATGATTTGAGTTTGCTCTGGTCAAGTGGTGTTGATCATGTTCATAATCATCTGTGCGATCCATGGTAAATCGCTATTCATGGTTATTCTCGGCCCCTCTATTCCGTCAGCTTTAAAAGTTGGTAAAGGCTCAGAATCGATGAACCCTACAGAAATCAGCCTCTATAAAAGCTTGATCGGTGACATCAAAAGCCGCGTGCGTCAGGCCCAGAACAAGGCGGCCCTTTCAGCCAACGCTGAAATGATCTTCATGTACTGGGATATTGGACGAATGATCGAGGCACGCCAAATAGATGAAGGCTGGGGGGCTGGTGTCATCCCCCGATTGGCATCCGACCTGAAAAACGAACTACCGGAGGAGAAGGGATTTTCAGCCAGAAATCTCGGCTATATGGTGCGTTTCTATAGAGAGTATGGCGAGCCTCCAATTTTGCAGCAGGGCGCTGCAAAATTAGAAGGACCGAATCAGCCAATCCTGTCAAATCAACTGGCTTTCGGTCTGCCTTGGTTTCATCACGTGCTACTCATGCAAAAATTCAAAGACTTGCCCACTCGGTTCTGGTATGCCCGGCAAACCTTGGAACAGGGCTGGAGCCGCGACTCGCTGACGGTTCAGATTCGCCAGAATGCTCATCTACGCCAAGGCTCGGCAACTTCCAACTTCAATCAAACCTTGCCTGAAGGTCATTCGGAACTGGCCCGGCAACTTCTCAAAGACCCTTACATCTTTGACTTCCTCACTTTGGAAGAACCGTTTCACGAACGTGAACTTGAAACCGGGCTGCTGGAACACGCTCAGAAATTCCTCTTGGAATTGGGCAGAGGATTTGCATTTGTAGGCAGACAGTATCGGCTCGAAGCCAGCGATCAAGAGTTTTATCTCGACCTTTTATTCTATCACCTGCAACTGCGGTGTTTTGTCGTTGTGGAATTGAAAAAAGGCAACTTCAAGCCGGAATACGCCGGTAAGATGAATTTTTATTGCTCATTGGTAGACGACCTTTTACGCCACGCGGACGACAAACCAACCCTCGGCCTGATTCTATGCCAAACCAAGGACCGGGTCCTCGCAGAATACGCCCTCCGGGACATTCACAAACCAATCGGTGTGGCTGAATATGAACTGACCCAGGCTCTACCGAGAGAACTTGCTACACGTCTGCCAAGTATCGAAACTCTCGAAGCAGAGCTGACGGAAAGCCTCAAAGAAAATGGCGGTTAAACCCGTCAATTCGTAGTCAGACGAAAGTCAGAAGTATCCTCGTCACATCAAATGACAATTTTCTTCCATCTCCGAATCAGTTCCAAAGCCTGGTCCGGAGAGATCGAATCCGTGTCGGTGGCATGAATTTCGTCGACCAGTGGATCCGGCAAGGCGGCAAATAAAGAAGTTGTCAGGCCCTTGGCCGTTTTCACACGCACCTTGGGTGAAGCAGCCTTTGCTGAACCCACAGTCGGTGTTTCCTGTACATGAGTCGCCGCAGCAGCCTGACTCATCGCCGAGTGCTGGGTCTCCAGTTGATCAAGAATCTGACGCGCCCTGGCGAGCACCGGCGCTGGCACTCCGGCAAGTCTGGCTACGTGAATACCGTGGCTCTGATCGGCTCCGCCTGGCACAATCCGGTGCATGAAAACGATTTCACCGTCCTGATTATCCACAGAAACATTCGCATTCCGCAACGAAGAACAGCTTTTCTCAAGATCCACAAGCTCATGATAGTGCGTTGCAAACATGGCCCTGCAGCGGCTGTGATCGTGTAGATATTCGGTGATGGCCCAGGCCAGCGATACTCCGTCAAAAGTCGACGTGCCACGACCGACTTCATCCAGAATCACCAGGCTTCGTGAAGTCGCATTGTGCAAAATATTCGCGGTTTCAGACATCTCCACCAGAAATGTGGATTGCCCTCGCGATAGTTCATCTGAGGCCCCTACCCTGGCAAACAGCCTGTCTGTCAGTCCAACAGTGGCCTCAGCCGCCGGCACAAACGAGCCCATCTGGGCCATGATCGTAATCAAGGCCACTTGCCTGATGTAAGTGCTTTTACCGGCCATGTTAGGGCCAGTAATCACCAGCACCATTCCGCCATCAGGGCCAAGTTCTGTGTCGTTGGGAACAAATTCACCACGACTCAAACGAGCATCCAGCACAGGGTGGCGACCTGCCAGAATATGCAGGACAGGTTCGTCGACCATCGTCGGGCGAACGTAATTCTGGCTCACTGCCAGCTCTGCGAGAGCACACAGAGTATCAAGAGCTGCCAGAACACCGCCCGCCTGAACCAGTCTCGGCGTTTCAGCGGCCACTCGGTCGCGAAGGGCCTGAAACAGCTCGTATTCCAGTTCGCGGGCTCGTTCTTCAGCTCGCAAAACTTTGTCTTCATATTCCTTCAATTCGGCAGTGATGTAACGCTCGGCATTCTTGATGGTCTGCTTCCGGATATAGTCGGAAGGGACCTTGGAAGAATGCAGATTCGTGACTTCCACATAGTAACCGAAGACTTTGGTGAATCCGACTTTAAGGCTCGATATGCCAGTCTGCCGAATCTGGTCTGCCTGATATTGGGCGATCCAGTTTTTGCCACCTCGGGCGGCGTCCCTGAGTTCGTCAAGAAGTGGGTGATATTCTTCTCGAATCACTCCACCATCACGCGGATTATTGGGCGGATTGTCTGAGATGGCGGAAAGAATGGCAGATCGGATCTCAGGGCAAAGTTCTAGGGCATCGTCCAATCGACGCATCAAATCACTTTGAGTCCTGCTGAGAAGCTGTTTAATCTCAGGCAAGATAAGTAGGGTTCGTCCCAGACCGAGTAAATCTCGGGGCGTGGCCCGACCGGTCCCAACACGGGCTGCAAGTCGTTCCAGATCAGCCACTTCGCCAACCCATCGGCGAATTTTATCGCGAATTTCAGAGGCCACCACGAGCTCACCAACAGCATCGTGACGGGCCAGTATTTCCGATTTCTCAACCAATGGTGCAGCCAGCCATTCGCTCATCAGCCTGGCACCCATCGGAGACTGAGTTCGGTCCATCACGGCCAGCAATGAGCCATCGCGACGCCCCTCGCGAATGGTCCGGGTCAGTTCCAGAGCACGTCGCGTGTTTGGATCAAGCCCGAGAATCGACTCTCGCTTATATGGCTGCATGTGATGGATGTGGCGCAGGGCCGCCTTCTGAGTATCCACTAGATATGCGACAAGTGCACCAGCAGCCGGAATTTCCGTAGCATCGTCGTCGATGCCGAAGCCGGACAAGGTGGTCGTGCGAAACTGTTCGCAAAGTGTTTTCAAAGCCCGATCGGGAAGAAAGTCCCAACTTGGCCTGGTTGTGATCAGAACGGTGATCTGACCCTTGAGGTTCCTGATCCAGGCATTGTCAGACTGAGTTTCACAGATGACCAGTTCCGAAGGGGCCAACCGTGAGAGCTCTTCGACCAGTTCGAGCTTATGAAAGCTGGTAACGGCGAATCGCCCAGTGGAAAGCTCGGCGACGGCAAGGCCCATTTTTCCACGATATTCGAAGACAGAAGCGATATGGTTCGACGAACGGGGGTCGAGCATGGCATCTTCAGTGAGAGTACCAGGCGTCACCACTCGAACGATGTCGCGCTTCACGACCGCGCCGGTCGCCAGTTTCGGGTCTTCCATCTGCTCGCAGACGGCAGCGCGGCGGCCAGCGGCGATAATTTTGGCGAGATATTGATCTAAAGCAGGATGAGGGAACCCGGCCATGGCCATGGGGTTTTCAGAATTCTTGTCACGACTGGTCAGGGTCAGGCCAAGAATCTCAGCAGCCTCGACGGCATCAGGACCAAAGAGTTCATAAAAATCACCCATCCGAAAGAATAGAATCGCATCGGGATCGCGAGCCTTAAGCTCCCGGTACTGACGCATCATCGGAGATTCGGTGGGTTCACTCATGGGTGTATCTTCAAAACACACAAAGCCAGTCAGGGGATTTCACCCATCCTGGCGTGTTGTGGTGTATGACTGGCTTATCAAAAGATCAAGCAAGCAGGGAGTTTTGACTTAGAAGGACGACAGAGCGTCTTGTTCTTCGTCATAGATTTGGAGAACTTTGTCTAGGCGGGTGAGCCGGAAGACTTCCATCAGTTCATCTGCGATGGAACAAAGCTTCAGCGTTCCGCCGGCTTTTTTGATTTTATTGCGGAGGTTGATGAGCTTGCCCAGAGCGGCAGACGACAAATATTGGACGTTGCCAAAATTCAGCAGCAACTGAGTGTGGCCGTCATCCTCAACCAGACTGAAAAGTTCGTCGCCAACGGCTTGAATCACTTCTTCGTCACGAATTGTGGAGTCCACAAAACTGACCACTGTTACGCCGTCGATCGTTTCGGTCCGAAGATGGCTGCGGGACGCTGACATCGGCAATGGCTCCTGTCCTGATTCCGAGGAGGGCTGAAATCTTCAAACCGAGGCCTTCAGCAACTATCCCGGTAGATTTCCAACCCATTACGAGACACGTCCCGATGATTACCGCTGAATAGAGAGGGAATTTGGTCTGGGACGACACTCGACATACAACCACACTTGAACCGATTGAGTCATGAGAATCAATAGGCTAGTGGGTAGACGATAGACACTTTTCAAATAATAGCATAACACCTCGCAGATTCCCATAGAGGATGACTCAAATCCTTCACACTTTGAGATTCTTTTTTCCCTGACCCCTGAAACCGATTCGAAATCGATCCATCAATCACCCCAAAAACGCTCAAAACCTGTCCGCTCAGAAACCACCGCGAGTCTTCCGTTTCAGTTCCAATCCACTGAATATCATGCTGAATTCAAGCCATCCTGACCTTCTAAATCGCCTTACCCAATCGCAATGTAGAGATTCATTGCCTTGAATCGATGCTTGCTAAGATGTAGATTGTGATCCAAGCCCAGCGCGTTTCAAAAATCCGTCTTGAATGGATCCGTTCAATCAAGAGTCCTTGCCTGTTGATTGTCCCTCTCAATCGACGGACCCATTCTGGCCGGGAATCGACGTTGAACCAGTCCCAAAATTCCGCCGAATCCTGCCACCTGATCCTCAACTTTCAAAAGATAATACTCCATGAGCATTCCAGCCCCCTACCCTGTACTTAGCGATGCCCAACTGGCTGAACTTCGTAAATACAACAGTCCGACCATCTCGAACGCCATCGAACTGTTCAACTTTACCCCTCGCCATCTCGGCTTCCTGCCGCACTATATCCGCTGCCTTCTACCCGATCAGGGTGTTATGCTGGGGTATGCCGTAACCGCCCAGACCCGCGCCCTGCCTGCCAGTGAAGGCGAACTGGCAAAGGGTGAAGACATCCTTGGAGATTACCTCCGTTACGTTGCCGCCATGCCAGGGCCCAAAGTCGCTGTAGGCGAAGACTTGGATATCACCCCAGGGATCGGCGCCCAATTCGGCGAAGTCACGGCCCTGATTCATAAAAAACTCGGCTGTGTAGGACATGTGACCAGCGGTTGCCCGCGCGACCTCGATGAAGTGGCACCTCTTGGCTTCCACCTCTTCGGACTTAACCCCTGTGTCAGCCATGCTTATGTGCGGCTCGTTGATTTCGGCAAGCCTGTCAGAATTGGTGGAGTTGAGGTTCGGCCCGGCGATCTGCTTCACGGCGACAAGCACGGTGTCTGCATCATCCCTCATGAAATTGCCGACAAAGTGGCCGCCGCATGTGCCCGTATCGAAGCCATTGAAAAGCCAGCCCTCGAAATGTGCCGTCAGGATAACTTCGATCTCGAAGCCTACATCCAAGTACGCAAAGACATGAAGAAGCAGGCCAGCGAGTGATCGCAACACACGTTTCGCAATATCTACAAACGATAAACACCACCATCATAAACCTTTGCATCGCGGTCAGCCTGATCGCATGCATGGGTTGCGGAGAGACTGGCGAACTGCTTCAGGCCGACCGCCTGGAACGCGATCAAGCCTTATGGGCAAAATCTGGGCCATCCGATTACAACCTCGAGTGGCAGTCCATAAGCAGCCACAACCAATCGGTTTATCGAGTTTACGTACGCAACGGCAAGGTGGAATCTGTGCGGTTGGTGCGTCCGGATGGTAAAGCGATTGCCCTAAAGCCTGCTGAACCAGAGTTTTACTCCGTTCCTGGACTTTTTCGTACCGTTCGTGAGGAACTGGCCCAAAGTCAGCTAGACAAACCTTTTGGCCAACCACAAGGAACAACCGTGGTCCTCACAATCCGATCCGATCAAGCGTTTGGTTACCCAACGCTTTATCGTCGCGATATCTTCGGAGTCGATCAACGGATGGGGATAGATGTGACGCGTTTTGAGCCGACACAGGCCATCATTCCACCGCCTGATCCACCTCGTTAATCACTACTGGTAAGATCTTTAGATCAATTCATCATACACAAGACCAAAATGGCCAAATCAAAAATCAAACCTGACGAAATTGTTCTCCCTCACCACACGGACGATCAGGCGAACGCGTGGTCTGAATCTGCTGCAAAATATGGCAGTGAGTTCCTCGATCCGTTTCGCGATTCAGTTGTAAATCCCCTATTAACAATGCTTTCCGAAATCGGTGCCGAGCCGTCTGCAAAGATGGTTGCAGCCGACTTGGGATGTGGCACCGGGCCACTTCTACAAAGACTTCTCGACCAGTTTGGCGATGTGATTGCGCTCGACTTCGCTGCGGAAATGCTCACTCAGTGCCGAGAACGACTTGGCCCTGATCGCTCCAAAAGAGTTCGGTTTTTAAACCGGGCGATGCACGAACTGGACGACCTTGCTGGTACGCTCGACGTCGCAGTTTCGGTTAACTCTCTGGTCATGCCTGACTTGCGTGTGGTTGACAAAACCTTGAGAAACATCTTTGCTGCCCTTAAACCAGGCGGCCGTTTCCTTGGAGTTGTCCCATCAATTGACGCCATCCACCACCACAGCCTGATGCTTTGGGATGCTTATCTGGATCAAGGTTATTCCATGGAGGAGTCTGAACGGCTTGTGGCCACTCACATGGAACATCACATGTACGACTTTGCCTTCGGTAAATTTCGTTTCGGAGACCTGAACCAAAAGTTCTGGCAACCTGACGAACTCAGGTATCACCTGATGAAAGCAGGGTTTACCGATATCCGAATGGTTCGTCTGGAGTACCCTTGGGACGACTCTCTGGCCGGATACAAACTCCTGAAGAATCACCCTAAAACTTGGGACTGGACATTCGAAGCACGCCGTCCCTTATCTTGATAAACCCTTTATCAAGAACGCTTTTGGGCCACCATATTCACACCTGATCCGATGATCAGGTCGTGATCATAAACCCACTCGTACAGTCGACCCGCCTTTTCAGGCCTGAGCTCTCGTGGCTCCTCGAAACCTTCCTCAAGGTACCATTGCCGCAATTCCGCCAAAGTGTGATGGCTTTGATACTTCGGAGCATACCAATCGTAATTGTCGCAAAGTCGTAAGTGCTTATCTTCAAAGGTACTGAAGTTGATCAACTTGCTACCCGTCTGCTTTAGGCCGGGGACACCGCCAGGGATGGTCAGCAGCTTTGACCAAAATTTCAGAACCGAATCAGGCAGACGGGTTGTCACTGCACGAAGTGCTTTATTGATAAGCTCTTGTGGCAAAGTGTTGCGGCGATAAAGCCAGACGGCCAGTTGACCACCTGGCTTGACAGATTTCGCCACTTGAGCGAACGCCTTGCGGGGGTCAGGGCAATGGTGAAGTACCCCTATAGAATACGCGAAATCAAAGACGGATTCGGACAACGGCGGATTCAACAGATCTGCTTGTATAATATTGACTTGTGGAAGATCCTCACAGACTTTGCGGGCTTTCTCGACAGCACTTGAAAGATCCAGGCCGACCAGCTGAGCTCCAGCTTCCCCAATCAATCGGGCATATCGCCCCCCGCCCACTCCAGCATCCAGAACCTTCTTCCCAGCAAGATCTTGTGGCCAACATCCGGTTTTGGCATGAAACGTGACTGTGTCCATCTCCGGACGAATCACTTCGTAACGATTCCACTGTACACCAAAACTCTCGATGTAAGTCTCTCCAGCGAACCGGGGGATTGCACGAACGATCGGAAACTCGTGCGTCACAGAACCTTGGCATCGAATCAACTCAGCTTCATGAAGAAGCAGATCTGAGTGGCACCGAGGACAACGAAGGGCACTGAGGTCGATACTGTAAGTGATACTGTTCAATGGACTTGAGATCCTTGAGAAAGAGAATCCGCCTCAACCACCCGCAATCTCTTCGACAATCCGTTATGATGGATTGACTTAAAGTCAAATCTAACACGCAATAGCGGCTACTGACCAGACCATGCCTGAAGTCACTCCTGAAAACGAGCCTGAAAGTCGTCGCTCATCAGATGATCTAGTCGCAAACCGCATCGTTTCGCACACTTCAAAAGCCATTCGCAAATGGTTGAAAAGCACTAGTCCATCGAGCGTTAGATCTGGGAGTAACTGGATCCTGGCGATTTCCGGAGGCCCCGATAGTGTGGCTTTGCTTAATGCACTAAAAACGTGCTTTCCGGATCAGCCCCTGATTTTGGCTCATATGAATCATCACTCCCGCGATGGTTCTGATGCTGACGAAGAATTTGTCCGTCAACTTGCGAAAACCCATTCACTGACTCTCGAAATTGGTCACTGGCAGGCCTCTCGTACAAGTCATTTTGAATCAGATGCTCGCAAAGCACGCCACGAATGGCTCTGCACTATTGCAATACAACACAATGCCAGTGCAATACTTACAGCGCATACACTGGATGATCAGGCAGAGACTCTGCTCATGCGGATCGCTCGCGGAACAGGCCCAACAGGTATGGCGGGTATCCGTCCCTGGAGAAGGCTTAAGGGGACACAGACAGACTTGGTCAGACCATTTTTAAAAGTCTCGAAGTCAGAGATCATGGACTTCCTGAACCTCTCAAACACCCCATTCTGCATCGACCCCACCAACACGGATACCGATCATCAGACTCGTGCATGGGTTCGCCAATCGTTGATCCCATCTCTTAAGGATCGTCTCAACCCTTGTTCAGTTCAAGCGTTGGGTCGATTAGCCGATCTCGTTCGTGAAGAACAGGACCAACTCGGCCTGATCATCCACGACAACTACAAAAAATGTGCGAAACCTGATCTGGTGAACCTCAATTGCGACATTCATCCATCCCGATTTCGAACTGCTGGATCGGCTTGGCTGCGTCGCCAGATCCTTCGAAAAATCTGGTCTGAAATGGGCTGGCCGATGCGGGAAATGTCGCTTCAGCATTGGGTTAGACTCAGCCGATGGATCTCATCCAGATCCATTTTGCACGGATCGATCCTCCATCTTCCCGGCCATATTCAAGCCACAAGAACGGACTCCAGAATCCGTATCGAGCATCACCAGAATCGTTTACAAGTCACTTTAGAGGAGAGTGTTAACGACAATTTACCAATCCCGTTCGATTGTCCGGGCGAAGTGATTGCAGATGACCTTAAAATTCAGGCAAGCCCGCTTTCAACAATCCCGACCATTCCGGAAATTGTCGCACTCGACCCATCAGAATATGCTGCGATTGATCCAGAAAAACTGGTTGGTCCAATTTTTCTAAGACATCCTCAGAATGGTGATCGATTTGACCCGCTTGGCCTGCGTGGGCGTCACCAGAAACTCGTAGACTTTTTACGAATTCAGGGCGTTTCACATCACGACAAGAAGAAGATCTGGATCATGTGCGATCAAATTGGTGTGATCTGGGTCGTGGGGCATCGCATATCCGATCGTGTCAAAATCACTTCGGCAAGTCGCTCGGCGTTGCTGATTTCAGCCCGAAGAATTGGGAGCGATTATTGATGAAATCTAAATTTCGACTGACGATATCGCGCCAGTTTCATCAGCTGATCCAAGCTGGGCCAAGCCTGATTTTGATTCTTGGTATCGCGTTCGTACTTAGAATCATTGCCTCTGTACTAGTGCAAGTGGTTGCCAGCAGACGTGGAACAGTTTGTCTGTTTGGAGACACTCCCATCTATTGGGAGTATGCCAAAACCATTGCCAGTTTCAGCACCTATGTCGTTTATCAGTGGGATGTTCCGCACTATGCCCTGAGAACGCCTGGCTACCCTTTATGGCTTGCTGGATGGATGGTTACGTTCGGCGAATGGGCGTTTCCGATCCGCATCGGGCAATCGATTTTGAGTCTCTTTGGAGTCCTCTGGCTCTATCAACTCGCCAAAGAACTTGGCTTCTCCGAAACATCAGCACGCTGGAGCGCCGCATTTCTGGCTTTTGACCCGTTTCAGATCATTAGCGTACCGTTACTTCTGACAGAATCAATCTTTACGCCAATCCTTGTCATTTTCATGCTGTATTGGGTCCGCATCATCAAATCGTACCAGAAACCGCTAGACAGACATGCCGGATTTCTGATCGTTTTCGGTATAATACAAGGACTTCTATCACTTATCAGGCCCGCTTGGTGGCCATTTCTGTTGGTGATTTACGCCAGTTTCGTCGTTTGGGGATTGATTGACAGACAGTTTCACTATAAATCGTTACTGAGGAACATCTTGTTGCTCCAGTTGGGCTGGTCAATCATCATGGCGCCCTGGGTGATTCGAAACCAGTTGGTAATCGGTCAACCAGCGATTGGTGGAACATGGGGCGGAGCCAGCCTTTATGACGGTGTTCAACCATCAGCCACAGGCTCGAGTGATATGTCGTTTGTGGCGTCTCCTGAATTTCGAGATTTATCTGAAACCGATCAGGACAACCTCTGGAAATCGCTCTCTTATCGAGAAATCGTTAAGAATCCGGTCCGAATTGCTCGATTGTCTGTCGTTAAACAACTTCGATTTTGGTCCGCCTGGCCGAACGATTCCGCAAAAGTTCCGGTCGTTGTCAAAGCGATCTGCGGACTGATTGTCTGGCCAGTCTGGGGATTGATGTGTTGTGGGTTATGGAAGAACCGTAAAAACCGATTGGTCTATTTAGTCGTTTTACCACTGATCTTTACAGCACTTTTACACCTGCTTTTTGTGGGCTCAAGTCGCTATCGCATGGCCGTCATTTTACCTTCGATGGTTCTGACTGGAGAGGGCATGGTCGTCGTTTGGTCAATGTTTCGTAGAGAGACCCAATTCAGCTGACCAGGTTTCCGTGAATGTTAAACGTTTATCGGGGAACAACTCGGCTATGCGAATTCTTCGATTTCAAGTAGTTTAAACTAGTTCGACCATGCCAAACGAGACCAGGAGGGTCATCGCAGGCCATGCCACGTAAAAGTTTGCTGCGCCGATTGATACGGCGCATTCAAATCCTGTTTTTCTTAACAGTTATTCTGGCTGTAAGCCTTGCTGTTGGAGCGTTTTATTACGTTCAGGACGGCGATTTTCTACGTCAGCGAATCCTGGCGGAAGCACCTCGTTTTTTTCCGACTTCCAAGCTCGAAATTTCTCATGCCCGCATCCGGCCAATCCTTGGCGAATGCATTTTGGAACATCTCAAATTATGGCAGAATTTGTCTGTAGCCGAGGCAATCACAACTCAAAACAATCCTCCTGCGGATCCCTTGGCAAAGACCGTTCAACCTCAGGAAAAACCTTCCAGCCTCTTACCCACATTACGTTTACCATTTGTGAGACTTTTATTTGATCCCTGGAAGATGATCCAGGGCGACTGGCAAATTCAAAAGGTGGTCGTGGCCCAACCAGCCTTGCGATTAGCCCGCGATGGTTCCGGAAAGTGGAATTTCGATTCGCTTCTGGCCAACCCCTGGCCCATGAAGTCGATGGGCAAAGTTCCCACCATTCAGGTGGTTCGTGGAACATTGGAACTCGTTCGAAATGGACCACTTAATGCTGGACTTGGCGAACAGTTGCACCAACCTTTGCCAGTCGTATTGCGCGACGTGGAAATGCTCATCGAACCAGTCGATGGTACCCGCCAACTCCGATTCACGGGCAGCGCGCAAGGGATCTGGGCGGACCGTGTGCAGATTGATGGAATCGCGAATCTCGACAAAGGTACTCTTGATTTCAGTGGGTCGCTGAACGGACTTGAGCCAGGCCCAAAAATGCTTGAAGCTGTTGCGCCTGAATTGGTTACGGAATGGAAAAAATCGGGCCTTTCCGACCTCGAGTGCAACCTGATACTCGAATCCGCTACGGTCCAGATGATCAACGGAGCGCCTCGACCAAGCAGCTATAAAATGCGTGCCGACTTATTGCGCGGCAAGCTCCAAAGGCCAGATTTACCTTTCCCACTAAACGACTTACGTGCTACTGTGGTCGTTAAGAATGATCAGATCATCATCGAACGAGCCGAGGCCTATCACGGCAAGACCGTGCTCCGGGCCAGTGGGAAATCGGGGTTCCAGAATTACCGTACAGATCCTCTCGATATCACCCTATATGCCATTAACTTACAGATCGATCACCGGCTTCAGAAAGTGACACCGCCGCAGTGGCAAAACTTCTGGGTGGAATATCTACCAAAAGGTGAGCTGAACGTGGCTGTGCACATGATCCGCGATCGGCCGGGTGGCGCGATCGGATTTGGTGTGAATACGGAATGTCGTGACGTAGCCATCTGTTACGAGTTTTTCCCCTATCCGATCGAGCACATCTGGGGCCAGATTACATGGACAGGGAACACGATTCGCTTGGGGAATCCTGATAAACCGCCGTTAGAAGGCGGGCTCCGTACCATTCTGGGGAACCGGCCAGCGGCCATCACAGGCACAATCCGCAACCCTGGCCCCAAGGCTGAGGTGGATCTCGTCTTTGAAGCTGAAAATCTGTCGATTGACGAGACTCTGCTCAATGCCCTTCCACCTGACACGCGTCGCGTTGTAGACGCCTTCCAGCCCACCGGTGAAGTCAAAGCCAAAGCGATGATCACCCGTCGCCCACCCACAAAACCGGGCGACCCAGCGATCGGACAACTGGACGTACAAACCACGATTGATTTGATTGACCGCTGCTCGATCCGCTGGTCCGGGCTACCTTATCCAGTTCACAACATGAAAGGTCGATTACAGTTACATACGGATCGCTGGACTTTCGAGAATATATCAGGTACCAACGGTACGGCCAGAATTAGAGGTTTTGGGAAAGTCGAGAGAATTGGTCCAAGGCGTGCCCCTCAGGCTCCATTCCCACGTCGTCGGGCTCGGCCCCAATTGGCAGGAGTGGCTGAACCGATCCCGCAGCCGAAAATTGGTGGAACTCCTGATAAGCCCGACGCCGTGAAGACCACAGGTAGTCCTTTAAGAACTCATATTGAACTGCATGCGGATCATCTCCCGTTCGACGAGCAGTTGCGAACAAGCCTTCCTGATGTCTGGCAAACCACGTGGTCCACACTCAACCCGATCGGGTCGGCCAAAGTCGATACCCTGATTGACATTGATCCATCGAAAAACCTGAACCTGAATCAGATTACGATCATTCCTGATGCCGAAACAAGGCTGAATCTGGTTGTACAAAAGCGGACACCTGCCGGTGAACCAGTCCGGAAGCCACTGGAGCTGAGCCTTGATCAGGTCCAAGGTCAATTTGTTTCCACGAACGGCAAAGTTGCGATGTCGGATGTCGAATTTCAGTTCCGAAATTCGAAGGTGACGATTCAAAACGGAGAAGTGGTCCTTCAAGGCAACGGGCAGTTCGACCTTTGGACCAAGTCATTGGAAGCAAGGGACTTACACCTTGATGCGGGCCTGCGTCAGAAGATGTCGCCGGTGATGTCACAATTTGCCCGACGGCTGGATGATGGACGCGCGTTGACATTTCGGTCCGACTTACGACTGGGCTGGTCAGGTAAGGACTCTGATCCGACCTGGTGCCGATGGGAAAATGGCTTAATCATCTTGAATGGGAATTCGTTCGATGCCGGTTGGCAGCTCAAGAATCTTCAAGGACAGGTGGAAAATGTCTCAGGCCATTTTGATGGATATGATCTTTCATTGGATGGACTGATCTCACTCGACAGTATGTCCGTGAAAGGCATGCCACTGAATCAGTTAAGTGCGCCGATCCGTGTTGAGAAAGGGATTGTGGACCTGCCCAGCATACAAGCCACAGTTCTGGGTGGGCAGACTTATGGAAATTTGAAAGTACAGATTGAGCAGGAACCCCAATTCGATGGGGGGTTGAAGCTGGTCGGGCTTGATCTTGCAAATTATGCACGCACTGTGCCTGGTCGTCAGGAGATGCGTGGGCGGGTCTCAGGCCAAATGAACGTTCATGGACGTGGCAGTGACACTCGCAATATTCAAGGCCAGGGGTCCGCTGAAATTACCCAAGGCGACCTTGGCGAATTACCTGACTTTCTGCAATTCATAAAGACTCTAAACCTCTCCCCTGCCTCAAAAACCGCATTTGATTCAGCTCAGGTTGGATTCGTCATCAATAACGGAAAAACCACGTTCCAGCCAATCAAATTCCAAGGCGACGCCTTTAGCCTCGACGGCAATGGGTCCATGAGCTCACGCGGCGAACTTGATGTACACCTGAACGTGGTCTACGGTCGCGACCGAATCCATTTACCGATTCTGTCAGACGCGATCAAAGAAGCCACTGGACAGCTATTCCAGGTTCGAGTGAGTGGGACACCGAGCTTCCCGGAATTCCGGCTCGACGTTCTTCCCTCAACTTTCGGAGCACTTCGGACACTGACCGACGAGGCACCTTTAGCGAATCCCATTGGCCGTTCAGCGAACTCAGAACGACGTTCTGTGAGCGGCTTTTTAAAGGGATTGATTCCCTGAG
>CAMBZY010000011.1 GCA_945872325.1 Candidatus Kuenenia stuttgartensis
ATCAGTTTCATGAAAATCCATGCGGATATCCATATTGAGGATGTCTTTGCGGATATCCCATTACAAGCCATGACCCGACGGATTGCGAGTGTGCTGACAAGAATTGCAATAAGAACGACCATGGCAAATGATTGCATGACGGTGAGCCCGCTGATCTGCGAAATCAGCACCGGCAGGGCACTCATATACATGATCAGGGGCGTATTATTATCATAAAAGTCTACGTAAGGCGTTTTACCTTCGAGAATGAGCTGACCGCATTGCAGATAAAGGGCTGCGTCGTGATTGATATAAAAGCTGCTGAAGCACGAAGTGGCTGCGAGCAAAACGTATTGCAGGGCTGGGACAAGCCAGCAAGACGGACGCAATATCAAACGACCCATGATGAACTAACTCAATTCTACGTACCCTGAGATATTCACAAAGCGAATCGATGGAATTTAATTCTAATTGAAAGGCCAGTATTTTTCAAGCTAAAGCCCGCCATGTCAGGGGACATGGCGGTATTATATGTGAGTCTTTAGGTCAGGCAGGGGTGGAAAGGGCCTGAAGTTCTGGCTCATAGACGGGTAAGACGGCTTCAAAGACACTTCCACGATCAGGCTGGGAACGGTAACGAACGCGACCGTTCATCTGAGCTACGATTCGGGCCAGCCGAGGGAGGCCGAGGCCGAGGCCCCTGCCGGCTTTTCGACCACAGTAGAATGGGTCGAAAAGGTGGCTTGATTCACGCACGTCAAAGCCTTGTCCGTCGTCTTCAACGGTCAGGCGCAAGCCATGCTGTTCAAGTTTTAACGAGACTTGAATCTGACCGCCGCGAGGGCTTGCTTCCATGGCGTTTCGAACAAGGCTCAGAATCATGTGACGAAATGCGTCGGGGTCGAACTGATCCGTTTCATAACGCTGTGCCTGTGGGCAAAGATGGACTTCAAAGCGGATTTCGCGACGCTGAAGATCTTCTTTCAGCTCCCGATGAATCGCACGGACCACCTCGGCAGGTCGACAGAAGCGGGGCCTGAGGTCGGTAGGACGTGCGATAAATATGAGGTCGCGAAGCATTCTATGGGCACGTAAAGATTGATCAATGATCGCTTTGAGAGAAGACTTTGTGGTCTCATCCGGTGCTTTTGCAAGTAGCAATTGAGCCCTGCCCTGAATCACCGCCAGAGGGTTGTTCAACTCATGCCCGGCGCCGGCTGCAAATTCTGCCAGCGACTCAAATCGGCCGGCCTGAGCCTGACGTTCTGATCGTCGGTGATTTTTACCCATCTCTTCAGACCATTCGTCGAGCCGGCCAAGCATTTCCCACCAATGGGTTTGCAATTGATTCCACTGATTTTGAACAGCTTGAAAATCGGTCTCGTGCGAACTTGTACGGGTATGAGGACTGGCCGTGATTGGAATCGATTGGGCCGGTGCAAGACTATTTTTTGAAGTCTTTAGAAGCATTTCCGCATCGCGGCTGATCGATTGCAAAATTTGGCTGGCTTGATCGAAACGCGTTTGAATGGCCTGAGACTGGTGTGCGGACTGAATCAGGCTGATTGTGCGTTTGACAAGTTTTGCATCTTCTGGTGGAGATAAGGTCAGTTCGCTCCAAAGGTTGGAAACTTTGGCTTCAAGCAGGGCAACGCGTGGATCTTTCATTGAAGAATCACTGCGATGGCTTCTGTGAAGTGCATAACGACTTTGGAAATAGATGGCATGGGACTGCTCAAGGATTGCGAGCAAGCCTTGTACATCGGTAGATTTTGCAGTGCTGGAATGGATTTCAGGAGTAAAATTTCCGCGCGATGTCCAAAGGAATCTTGCGAGTTCGTCCTGGCTGTACTGAGCCAGATTCCACTGAGACCAGAGCGAGGCCCTTACGCCAAGTATTCTGGTTTCAATCTGATGCCTGACCGCCGATTCTGTCGCTTCGCACCAGTCTGCAAAATCAGAGGGCGAATTTGCTGCGATCAACCAGAGAGGCCCTTGAAGCCAAATGGACCAAGCCAGGCCGCTCCATGGAATCTCGAACGAAGATTCTTCTGCATGTCGTTCGATGGCAAGGCCAATGGCCAAGCCGGATTGGAACAACTTTGTGACGGCTGAAAGCTCTCTCGCCGATTTTAAATCCCAAAATGCCTCAGGGAAGCCTGATTTCGATGGGACAGTTTCTTGAATTTTCGACCAAAGGTGTTGGGACACATAACCAGGGTCCCACTTCAACAATTTTGCCAGCTTCGATTCCAACATTGAATCCGGCATGCCACTCAGCATGTCAGCCCACGAATCAGCGGTAGCCCAAAGCCATGGGAGGCCGGTGGCCAACATGGGTTGACGAGACTCTGAGCAGGCATCCGTCGAAGGCATCGACACGGAGAGGGACTCCTTACCGGCTCAGCCTTGGTTAGCCATCCATAGCTATCAAGTTTTCGCCATATACTCTTCAACTTCGGATATGGCAGGGGAGCTGCTTGACCGTCAAACTTAACCGATCCGGCAAAGTGTGACGGTCATGACGAGCCTAAGGATTAGATCGCCATTTCTTCGTAGGTCATATCGAGAAGATCGGCAATTTTGGACTTCAGACCATCAATATCAAGTGGCTTGTGCATGAAGGCATTAGCCCCCGCTGCGGTCAATTCACTGATCTTGTCTTCCTCAACCATCCCTGAGATGCAGATAATTTTGATATCGGTGAGGTTTTGATCGCGACGAATGGCTTCGCAGACGGCCTTACCGTTGATATCTGGCAACATGATATCGAGGATGATCAGGTCAGGCCTGTATTCATTGGCTTGTTTGCCAGCTTCGAAGCCGTTGTTGACGGATCGGCACTCGAATCGGTTGCTCTCGTTTAGAACATCTGTGATGAGTTCAACGATGGCTGGATCGTCATCGACGATCAGAACGCGGCGACGACCGCTCTCAAGCGCATCGGTCGGAATTCCGTGCTCTTTCATGAAGCGAATCAGTGCCTCACGCGGTATTCGGCGAAACTTTGATCCTGGAACCCGGAACCCGCGCAACTGACCGGAATCAAAACAGCGGATAATTGTTTGCTGACTGACTTTGCAAATCCGAGCGGCTTCGCCCGTTGTGAATACCGTTTTCATAAGCCCCGAGTGCCCCCTCCAGTAAGGTAGGCCGTGAAGATGAACTTTTGGAGAGTAGCTTACTCAACATCCCGAGACGCTAGAGCAGCCGCAATCAGCCCAACTTCCAACGACCCAAGAGATCCGTTCCATTGTGTGAATCTGTATCGAATACGCTGGCTTTGCCAGATTTTCTATGATAGGGAAGTTGCCCATTGTGTCAACCGTTTTTTTATAGATTGGGGAAAATAGAAAGGATTTTTCAAGAAGGGCAGGCTTTCTGATTGAAAAAAGCACGACACTTTGGGGGTTTAGAGGAAATAGCAGCCCCCTAAGGACGCGCAAGCAACCCAGCCTTCGCCAACCTTTCCAATTTCCACCGCTCTGGAATCACCCAACGATTCCAGAGCGACAATCTTATCGGGGCCAAAGGTCTCAAGTGACTTGGCTTGCGATTCGTGGCAGATCGGAACCTTTCTTGAGAAGGATCAATAGAGTTGCCACATCGCCGGGGGTGATCCCACTCAATCGACCAGCCTGGCCAACCGTATGGGGCCTCAGTTTGGCAAACTTCTCTCGAGCCTCGAATCGGAGAGTGGTCATCAGGGAGAAGTCCAGATCGGCTGGTATCTTCTTCTCCTCAAGTCGCTGAAACTGCTCGACATGAAGTGCCTGACGCTCAATGTAACCGCTGTACTTGGTTTCGGTTACAACATGGCTCATCGCAGATTCAAGCCACAACTTAGGGTCTAATTCGGGGGCCAGTGCGGCCATATCCTGCCAGGTGGATTCAGGCCGGCGGAGAATTTTCTCCAGAGTCTGATCCTGATGCTTCATCGTCCTGAGCTTGCCCTGAAGGGCCTCAGACTGTCCGGCCCGCTCCTCAAAATGCTTCCAGCGATGATCGTCTACAAGGCCACAACTACGGCCCAGCGGGGTGAGCCGAAAATCGGCATTGTCATGACGCAGTAATAGCCGGAACTCCGCACGGCTGGTCAACATCCGATAAGGCTCTTCCACGCCCTTGGTCACGAGATCGTCAATCATGACACCTATGTAGGCCGATGAGCGATCGATCAGCAAAGGCTCACGTTCAAGCACCGCCAGGCCGGCATTGGCTCCGGCCACAAGTCCTTGAGCACCCGCCTCTTCGTAACCTGTTGTACCGTTGATCTGGCCGGCAAGATAGAGTCCTGGGACATCCTTCAAGCACAAGGTTGGGGCAAGCTGAGTGGGCGGGGCGAAGTCGTATTCCACGGCATAGCCAAATCGCATAATCTCAGCATTTTCAAGACCTTCCACACGTGCAATCACTTCTTCCTGAACATCGCGAGGCAGGCTTGTCGAGATCCCGTTGCAGTAATATTCGAGCGTGTTCCGGCCTTCTGGCTCGAGAAAAATCTGATGGCGGTCGCGATCGCCGAACCGAACCACTTTATCTTCGATGGACGGACAATAACGCGGGCCGATGCCTTCAATCTGGCCAGAATACATCGGTGCGCGATGCAGGTTGGCCCTGATGATGGAATGCACCTCTTCGTTCGTATAAGTAATGTGGCAATCAACTTGCGGCTGATTGATCCGGTCGTTCAGATACGAGAACGGTGCTGGATGGTCGTCGCCGGGCTGTGGTTCAAGGCGGCTGAAGTCGATGGTACGGCCGTTGAGTCGTGGGGGTGTACCGGTCTTGAATCGTCGCAGTTCCACACCCAATCGGCGGAGGCTTCCCGAAAGTCCTTCCGCCGAGATATCGCCCGCCCTGCCCCCTTGAGTTTTTGTTTCACCTGTATGCATAAGGGCTTGGAGAAAAGTACCTGTGGTCAGGACAACCGCTTTGGAGCGATACCTAAAGCCGCCCTTAACGACGACTCCAGCCACTCGGCCTGCTTCGACCACGATCTTGTCTGTCAGCTCCTGGCGAACAGTCAGGTTTGGCTGACTTTCCACAAGCCTTTTAGCCATATATTGATAGGCTTTTTTATCGCATTGGGCGCGCGGGCTGTGCATGGCCGGGCCCTTGGTGCGATTGAGCAGCCGAAACTGGATACCGGTGGAGTCGGTGATGACGCCCATGACTCCCCCCAAGGCGTCGATTTCGCGAACCATCTGTCCTTTGGCGACACCACCGATGGCAGGGTTACAGCTCATCTGGCCGATGGAGTCGGCATTCATGGAGAGTAGTGCTGTTCGACAACCGAGTCGGGCTGATGCCATGGCGGCTTCGACTCCGGCGTGGCCTCCACCGACCACAATCACGTCAAATTCGTAAGGGTTGAGTCGTTTGGTCATGCAAAAAGATCTGAGTTCAAGTGATTGGCTTGCGAAATGGGAGGCGATCCTGTTGATCGTTGGGCACTTTACACTATCATATCAAAGACTTGACGAAAAATGTCCCGGCCAGATCATGATTCGGCATTTGAAGTATCGACATTCTCGGGAACCGATACGCACCCAGTCAATGGCCAGCAGACCGTCAGAGGAGAGCTCAAAAATGTCCGTTGAACGAACCGCCGCAGTCACACTTAAAGGCAACCCCATGGACTTGATCGGCCCTGAGATCAAGGTGGGCGATCACGCGCCTGACTTCACGACTGTCGGGGCTGGCCTCTCGATCGTTAAACTTGCAGACACCACTGGTAAAGTGCGTATGTTCAACGTGGTTCCATCTTTGGACACGCCTGTCTGCAATATCCAGACCCGCCGTTTTGCCACAGAATTGGCTGCCTTCGGCGAATCTGTCCAAGCCTATACGGTCTCAACCGACCTGCCTTTCGCTCAAGCCAGATGGTGTGGCGATGCCAAGGTTGAGAACATCAAAAATCTCAGCGACCTCCATGACCAAAGCTTCGGCAAAGGTTTCGGCGTACTGGTGAAAGGTATCCCTGTACCGTTCCTGACCCGTGCGATTTTTATCGTAGATGCCAGCGACAAAGTCGTTTACGTGCAATACGTGGCTGAAATCGCCAGCGAACCAGACTATGATGCCGCTCTGGCCGCCCTCAAGGCCGCTACTGCCTAAACCATTGCTTGGTCAATATATAGAACTAAAGAGGGCGAGATTTTCTCGCCCTCTTGCATTTTCCAGGCAGACTGTCGACGATTTACTTTCCGAGTTTCCGGCCAAGTTCCTGAGCGATCCCCGGCAGGATCGCCGGATTTTTCTGTGCCACGACATGATCAGCCTGTGCCTGAGGCACTTTCAGGGCGACCAGAATCTCACCCACCTGCTTCCACAATCGATCCTGTTTTTTGCCCTCAGCCAAATAGATTTCAGTGGCGAGTTCAGAGAGCTTCTGAATCTTGATTGATTCGAAATTGTCGTAATATCTGCCTACGATTTTTTGCTGATTCGGAGTCAGGTCAGCCATGAGTTTTCAACCCCGTTTGCTTTGATTTCGAGATGAGGTGATGATGATGAACAGCCAACAGTGGCTTTATCGTACAAAAAAAGAGGCCGCACGTCAGGTGAGATGACGTGCGGCCGAGGGGGCTATCGAGGGATTGATCTGGACTGATCCAGAATCGAATCAGCTTGACATCGCGAAATCGTTGATGCTGTTGGCGATATTCGCCCTGACGCGACTACCAGCAGCATTCAGATTGCCTTGGACTTTCACGGTCTTAGTCGGGTTCAGGCGAACTCCAGCCTTGGTCGCTGATCCAGTGCGGCTCGCATTTTGAATCACAACAGGGCTGTTAAAGCCGTTGGAGATCGGGATCCGAACACTGCTCGAACCCATTTGAACCGTTGGCTGTTGTACCTGAGTGACCACATGCCTTTGGCCTGCCACTCCAGGAATCCGAACCGTGGATGAACCAAGTTGCACGCCTGACTGTGCACCAGAGGCATGATTAACCCTGGTTGCAGCAGCAGCGGCCTCAGGATAGAGAACGTTGATGAGACGCAATTTCGGATTATTGAGGCGAGCTGTTTTGGCAGCGGTCCCAACAGCGTTCTCATACTTGCGGGCCACTTCCGGCGTATATTCGCCCTGGTTCACGTTGTAAACATTGGCTTGGGAAGCAAATGCACCATGAGAGGTGGTATTGCCCGTCAATGTTACAGTGGTAAAGCCAGCGGGCAAGGTTGCGAAGGCAGGATCGTTACCAGCGAAGAGATAGGTTCGATCCAGATATGGATCACCATTGATCTTCTGGGTGAACTCGCCCACAGGTGTGGCACCTGAGAGTTTGACAGAGGAGCTGATGATGTCGTTGACGTTAAAATCAGCTGTACCAAAGACATTCACACGAATCAAAGTTCTGTGGCGCGTATTGATCACTCCAGAGTGGTGCGGATTCACCAGAATGGGTGGGCAAGCCTCAGCTGCAATGACCGTAGTATTTACAAAACTCGAATTATTGGTTGGATCGGTATCGCGAATCGAGCCTGTGACGGTGGCCGTGTTCGTGATGATCCCTGGCGTTGTCGGCTGAACCACGATGGTAATCGCAGCCGAGCCGCCTGCAGCAATCGCACCCATGTTGGCTGTAAAGCCTGTTGGGGTCGTTGTCACAGTGCCTTGGCTGGGAGTGATGCTCAGAACATTCACCCCGGCTGGGATGGCGTCTGTAACTGTCACGAAATTGTCAGCAAACGTGCCGGTATTCTTCACGAAGATCGAATAGACGAGCGAGTTGCCGACGGTCACAGGATCAGGAACATCGGTCTTGGTGATCGAAAGATCTGTGGCTGGATTCACATCCTGCCAATTGAACGGCTGGGCGAAATAGACGCCTTCGGAAATTCCTGAGTCAGCAGCAGCACGACCAACGGCCCCGGCAGTCATCACCTGATTCGGTGTGAGAGGTGTACCGATGACTTGCTGAAAGAGAGTGGAGAAGTTCTTGATCGTGAATTCCATCGCCGGGTGGGCTGGATTGTTCACAAGGTAGAAATTCCCCTCAAACCCAGGCAAAGGAGTTCCGAACTGCGGAGGGCTGATCGGATTGGGGGCAGCTATAGCTGTAGCGACCTGAAAGTCTTTCGTGGAGGTAGGCTGACCAGCAATCCCGGCAATGATGTCGGGTGTCCCATCATTATTGAGGTCCAGGAAGACCCCCATCTCTTCGGTCCCGCCCAGGTCAGCGATGTCACTGAAAGTAGGGATGATGGCAAGCACGGCGGGATCGACCGTAGCAGAGTTCAGATTGTTGTCAGCATCGCCGGCAATCACGATCTGGCCGGTCTTGCCGTTGTCGGGCTGAATGATTCCGACTGCCAGCTGATCCGAGACAGGGTCGTAAGATAGAGCAATTCCCTCTTGATTGAACCCGGTCACTGAGATGAGCGACGATAGGGCTGGCGGAATGTTCGGCTGGATCGTTGCTCCGCCTGTGAGGAATTTAACACCTGGTCCGGATGCAATGGGAAAATCGTTTATGACGTTTCCAGTAAAGGAAGCGGTCAACAATTGCCGATGATCTAATTGGTCGACGCCGTTGAGCATGTGGCGACGGGATCTTTTGGCCGCCTTGGAACGATTCGACCAGGCGGAACGAATGGCCCCAAGAATGTTACGAACGAGTGGCATTCCGCCTCATCCTTTCAGTCAGGAAAAAGCTTGGGAATAAACCAGACAGAGCGGAATGCTCGCTGGCCAAACCCAGGCAGGACTCACTTGGGAAAAGATTTTGGTCAAATCCCACTTGAACGGTATAATGAATCAGTGTATGATCCGCGGAAATTGGATGATTCTGAATCGGCAGGGACTGCTGACAGAATCGAATCAAGGATGGATGTTCCGATTGTTGAACATCCGACCTCGACGAGTAAGGAGACTTGTCATGATACGCCCGATGCGTCAGGTAATGATTTTGAGTCTGGTTTGGGCGGGCATGGTTCAAGTACCAGCCTTTGCCGATGTCATCAACTTTACAGGCGACGTTGAAAACGATTTCGCGTTGACCAACCAATCTGTGATCCGGGTGCTCGACTTCAACGGCCAGACCGGTGATGTCGCTCAGGCACAATGGATGACAGATCAAGGTAAAATCAATGGCTGGAATATCAAAGATCTGCGTTTGAGCTACGATAAAACTTCCGACACCATGTTTGTCGGTGGCAACTTCTTCGGAGTTGCTGGAGATGTGGACGGCAACAGTGTTGCCGGCACTTCCACCGACCAGTTCAAAGCCTCTGGTGGGCTTGAACTTCCAAACATTGGTGGACGCAGCTCGATCAGCATCGGTTTCGGTCCAAACGCAACCAATGGCTCCCCCTCGGTTGTCGCTGGTATCAGTGGCGACAAATCCCAGGCTGGCACGGGTTTGAACGGCTTCTCTGTGGCTGCAGCCATTCCAGGCCAACCACTCGGAATGAATTACGGTCAAGCGTTGACTGCCAATCAAGGCACTCTTTACAGCAGCGGGCCTGACTTCGAATTCACCATCAAAAACTTCAGCACCCTGCCGGGCATCAATCTGGCAAACGGTATCGGTGTAAATGCTTACGCCGGTTCGCCTGACGATATTCTGGTCGGTGAAGACTCGATCCCATACTATACGATCGGTAAAGTCAGCCCGATCATCGTGCCTGAGCCTGCAACCATACTGGCTTGGACATTCGGTGTTGCTGCCATCGGGCTTCATGCCCGTCGACGCACCCGTGCTGCCAATCGTAGTTGAGATTTGCCCGGCTGACATAATGTTTCCGTTCCATCCTTGGAACATCGTTGATTCAGAAGGAGCCTCCTACCTTGGAGGTTCCTTTCCTTTTTTCGGAGCAATCTACCTCACGAATGAATCGCAAGTCGGACTTCACCATGATTTGCATCCCTCACTTCTCGCGCATCCTGCACAACCCGCAGCAGCAGCACTGCCCTACAAGCCCAAAAACTAACACATTCTCTTTAACCAAAGTAGTTTACGCTTAAATCAGAGCCTCCCTAATCCTCGGCCCGTTCATTTTCTCCACGATTCAAAGCCTCATTGTCCATAACCTTTTCACGACTTAATCCGGAAACCATTGTTGATTCAGCTCGCTCCATGTAGGATATGTTTAAATCTCCCTCGATGCATCTATTCAGAGGCTGTACGTGGGAATCAAAAAAACGGAGTGCAACAGACATGGAATGCTGCCGCCCCTTCTTCAATTGCTTATTCATTAAAAAAAACCTGAAAACTCTGATCCGATCCGCCATCCTCTCCATTCTGTGCATACCTCCTATTCCAATCTTAAGTGCACAAGAGATGCCGGAATCTCTGAAATTCGCCAATGGGCTGTATCAACAACGTCGATACGATCTGGCTTCAGAGGAATACCAGAAATTTCTCAAGGAAAATCCCAAGGCAACGAATCTAGACATCGCAAACGCTACTTATGCATTTGCCACGTGCAAACTGTTTCTCGGCCAGTACGCAGAGGCCCGCAAAGCTTTTGAAGACTTCATCGCAAAATCGCCAGACCACCCAAACATTGCTTCCGCTCAATTTCGAGCCGGCGAAACGTCTTACCTCATGGGCGACTTGGATAAAGCCCAAAGCTCGTTAAAATTATTTCTCGAAAAATCGCCAGCAGATCATCCGCAACGTGATAGTGCTCTGGTTTATGCTGGCGATATCGCAATCCGTCAGGAAAAGCCAGATGCTGCCATCGAGCTGTATCAAAAAGCGATTGCTGCTTATCCGAACGGCCGGCTGACCACTCGCGCCGTCTTTGGACTGGGCCGAAGTTTTTCGTTGAAGGCTCGTCATAAAGAAGCTCTGGAGCAGTTTCAGAAGTTACAAACAATTGGCGGAGCGGAATGGAACGACCGGTCGCTTTACCAGATCATCCTAGAGGAAACGTCTTTGGGGCTCTTGGACAGTGCATCCAAGTCACTCGACGGTTTGACAAAATCGAACCCGAACAGCCCTTTGATCCCTGAAACGAGATGGAAGCTATCGGAAGCATATCTAAAAGCCGGTAAGCCGGATGAATCGCTTAAACTCTTAGAATTGCTGGCAAGAACCGATCCCCCAACCCCAGTGACGATTCAGGGCGCATCACGACTTGCCGGGCTCTGGCTGGAGCGTCAAAAAGCCAAGGAAACGCAAGCCTTGCTCGAACCCCTGCTCAAGAAGATCGAAGGCCAGCCGTTATCTGTTGGACTTCTCTATCAATATGCAGAATCAGAGGTTGTGATTGGGAATAAGCCGCGTGCTGCCGACCTTTTCAAGCAGCTTGCAGACCGATACCCCAAAGATACCTGGGCCGATGATGCTCGATTGAGGGCCGCTGACCTGGCGAACGAGGCCAAGCAATATGACTCGGCGCGTACTCAGTTATCACAACTTTTAAAAGAAAATCCTGATTCACCGTTGGCTGAAGACGCCCGCCTTTTACTCTCACGCATTGAAGCGGCGGATGGGAAGCCCAAACTGGCGGTTGAGATTCTCGAACCGCTCGTGAAGTCCGCCAAACGTGCTGATCTGAAAGCCTCGGCCATTTATCAATTGGCGTTATCTTATCAGGCTCTTGGACAATCCGATCAAGCCCAGGCTTTGCTCTCAGGCATCGGGGCCGAAGCCATGCCTACCGAGAATCCAGAAGCTCTATTACTTCTTGGTCAGTCGGCATTTGAATCGAAAAAGTATCCAAACGCGATCGAAGCATTGTCGAAATATCTGACAACCAAATCCCCACGGTTGGCAGATCACGCCCTTTCCTGGCTGGCGATCGCCCAATGGGAAACAGGCAAGAAACCGGAAGCAGCCGAATCGTTAAAACGCCTGGCAGCGGATCATCCTAAAAGCGACACTCTGGTCCCAACCCTTTTAAGACTTGGGGAATCTGCCCTGGAAGCAAAATCAGCCGATTTGGCAGCCGCCTGGCTGGAAACGGTGGTGAAACTTTCGCCTGACAAAAAGATTCAGGCCCGAGCATACACTGACCTTGGATACGTCTACACAGAGCTTAAGCGGCCAGAAGATGCCGCTAAATCGTTTGCAAGCTCTGCGGAGCGTTCCGAAGGCGACATGGCCACCGGTCAGGAAGCCTCGTTGGCGGCCGCCAAAATCCTCTCTGGATCCGGCAAATCTGCAGAAGCACTGGCTCAATTGGAGAAGCTTCTGGCAGCAGATAAAAACCCTCGACCAGGCTTGAGGCAAGAAGCACTTCTCAACAAAGCCAGAATTTTAAGCCGAACGGGCAAGCCGGCAGACTCCGCGGAGACGTACAAAGAACTCGACAAGCTCCGGTTGGTCGCCTCAAAAGATTCCAGCGCCCCAGAGATCAAAGAAACCGATCAAATTCTCTCAGAATGGGCATACGCCCTGGTTGATGCAGGCAAATCGACAGAAGCCGACGCAATATTCGCAAGGCTTCTGAAAGAATCACCTGCATCCCGGTTTGCCGCTGAAGCAAAACTAAATATCGCCGAATCCGCTTACTCAGAAAAGCGTTACATAGAGGCGTCCCAGATTCTCTCGGACCTCGTAAAAACTCCAAAGCCAGCGGACTTGACCGACAGCCTGCGTGAAGCGGCCCTTTACCGATCCGCGAAATCCGAGCTGGAGTTAAAGCATTGGGAGCTCTCAGAAAAATACTGGAGCCAATTGAAGGCGGAATTCCCTAAGACCGAGATTGCCAGAGAAGCGAAGTTCTGGCTGGGTGAGATCGCCTCACGAACCGACAGGCCCGAAGTGTCGGTAAAGATTTTTGACGAGTTGCTTGCAAATCTCACCGAAAAAGAAAATCCTGCCTGGGCTGCAACGGCATCGCTTCGTCGGATCCAGGCTCTTTCCAGTCTGAAGCGTTGGGAACTCGTTCTGAAATCGGCGGATCAGCTCTTGGGAAGACCTGAAACCAGCAAGAGTCCTGAACTGACCGGCGAACTTTTTTACATGAAGGGCCGGGCATTCCAATCGACCGCCAAATTTGATGAAGCCCGCAAATCTTTCCAAAGTGTGATCGACTCCAAGCCGTCCGGCGAACTCCCGGCCAAAAGCCAGTTCATGAGGGGCGAAACCTATTTCCACGAAAAGAATTATCGCGAAGCACTGAGGGAATTCCTCAAAGTGGATATCCTCCACGAAGCTCCCACCTGGCAGGCAAATGCCTTGCTTGAGGCAGGTAAAGTTTACGAGCAACTCAACCAGCCGACCGATGCTGCCGATCTTTATCAAAGACTCGTGGAGCGTTTCCCCAAGGAAGCCGCTGCCACGGAGGCCAAAAATCGACTTGGGGCAGTCAAATCGACCGCCTCATCCAAAGAAGCCAGACCCGCTTCTTGACCAAGGCCAGTCTTAAAAATCAGGACTTCAGGCGTGGCCAACCGGTTTGCCGATTCTCCTGAAGTTCCATCGCCCGTTCAGCCTGAATCGGCAGTCAAGGGATTTACGGCCATGCGTTTCGCAAATCTGAAGCCTTGGATGGCAACCCGAATCACTCCTTTTGCCCTGCTGACCGGCCTGGCATCGGTCTCATCGACGATTGCCGATGAAATCCCGCAAGCTCCTCCCCTGCAAGACCTTGTTGTTCGTGATGTGCAACATCTGGCAACAAAGTTCCAGGCAATTTACCAACAGACACCTTGGACAGACCGTGTCGCCTGGGGTGCCCTGACAGCCTGTGCCATACTGGCAATCATTACGATCATTGAACGAACCTGGGCCTTGAGAGCCCGGCGAATCATGCCAAAGCGTTTCCTGAATCGGCTAGAAGAACGACTCGAAGATGGTCGTCTGGATCGCTCTAAACTGCTTGACCTGTGTGAGATGAATGCCTCGGCAGCCGCTCGCGTAGCGGTGGCGGTTGTAAGCCGATGGGGTCGTCCTACAGCAGATCTTGAACGAGCACTCTCGGGTGCCGTCAGACTCGAATCCGAAGAGCTTCGCCGCAACGTTCCCACACTCAGACGCGTGGCCGTACTTGCCCCCATGCTCGGCCTGCTCGGGTCATTACTCATGATTGGCCGATTGCTACAACAGCAGGACCCACAAACAGTTCAACAAGCTTGGACTGGCTTGCTTGCACAAGGTTTATTACCCTTGACAGGCGGGGTTCTGATCGCTGTTCTGGCATTGATTTCCTATGACGGGCTCAGTGTTAGGGTCTCGAAATATACCAGCAGGCTTGAAATGATCGGCTCAAAGCTCGTTGATCAGATCGCTCTGGCGACGCCCCCCGCCGAGACTCGAATCATGCTCGAATCTCCTGTTGTTCCACGTCCACATATGACCAATCATCCTCGTCGTGAAAAACTACGAGACCGCGACGATTACGAGGACTCCCGCCAGCGGAACTCAAGACGCCGCAAACCATTAGAACCCATTGACCTCGACGAGCTTGATGATTGATTTGCCTCGGAAAGTGATACTGTGTACTTCTCCAAATCGGATTTAATCGACCTTCAGTGCCTGCTCATGGCGATTCTGGGGGTCGTTTTATTTGGTTTAGCCGTATCCAACAGACTGTTTTTCCGAAATCATCCGAGCCTGAGATCAATCACATATCTCTTTGATACTGAAGGATCAAGGAAGATTTTGGGCATCATCGGACTCGCACTGATGGTTTTCGCAGGCTGGGTCTGGCTTGCCAAAGGGCGATGAACTCAATCACAATTACGGTCATCGATTCCTACCCTTTCGGTCGTCCCAATTCTTTCAAACTGAGTGACTCCACATGTCGAGATACTGGCTGTTCAAGTCTGAAGCCGAATGCTTCTCATACAAAGATCTTGAAAACGCAACGAACCAGACCACAGGTTGGGATGGGATTCGTAACTATCAAGCCAGAAACTTCCTGAGAGACGACGTAAAGCATGGAGACGGAGTGATTTATTATCACTCCAATGCAGAACCTCCAGGCATGGCCGGGATAGCGGTTGTGGTCGAGGAAGCGCATCCTGACCCGACTCAGTTCGACCCCAAAGCCGACCATTTTGACCCAAAAAGCGACCTTAAAAATCCCACCTGGATGCAGGTCTCAATCAAGGCTGTTGCACCTGTATTGCCTGAAGTGGGTTTGCCCACCTTACGACTCGCCTCAGAACTGGATGGCCTGGAACTCTTGAAACGCGGTTCGAGGCTCTCTGTTCACCCAGTCTCTCCTGAGCACTGGAAAGTTTTGATCCGCATGGCCGGCTTCAAATCCGATCCACACGCAGAATGGCTTGCTGAAAATGGCCTTGAAGCGATTTCCACGTCTGCAAAAACCAGTCCTAAATCAGTGGCAAAAACGCCGGCAAAAAAAACAACCAAATCACGTCAGAAAGACTGATTCTCGAAGAACTTCCACTTAAGGGGAAATCGCATGAAAAGCTCGATAGAACACGTGGCCCTGTTTGCGAAAGATCTGGAAAAGTCCAAAGACTTTTTCGTTCGTCTGTTTGATATGCGAGTGGTGCTCGACAATAGCAAGGCTCCTGTACGCGGCTATTTTCTGGCCAATGAATCAGGATCTGTGCTGGAAATGATTGAACGGCCAGAAGGCCAGACGAACGCCAATCAAAGGTATGTTTGCCACCTGGCGTTTGCTGTGGAAGATGTTGAATCGGCTCGCAAAGTCCTTGAGGCAGAAGGGCTTGTATTTGAAACCGATACGGTTGTCGATACTCCGGAATTTCAAACTGCGTTTTTCCGCGACCCTGAAGGCAACAGAATCCAGATCCTGAAGCGGCTCAAATCTCTTGTTTGATCTTCACTCACATCATCACTCCCGGCATCATCAAGCTGGGCCTGATCCTTCCGGGAGCATTGATTTGAGCCGAGATCGAACCAGCCATCTGGAAATGATACTGACAATCGCCGATCGGATGGCGTCCAACTCAATCTTCACAAAGCGTTACTGCATCACGATTGCAGCCGTTTTTCTTGTTCTGGCCTCAGAGCAGAAAGGCGTGAAGACAGCCTATCTGGCCATCTTCCCAATCGTCATGATGTGGGTTCTGGATGCCAACTTCTGCTGGAAAGAACTCATGGCGTACAAGCTTTACAACAAGTATCGCACCATCCCGGAAGATCAGATTGATTTCGATATTGATATCAGTCAGATGCGATCGAGCGTACCATCATGGCCAGCCACCATGTTTTCCACAACTCTATTGATTTTCTATATTTCGATCATTGCAGGGATTTTCATCATTGACCGTTCGATCAATTGATTTTCAATCCTTTAAGGCGCGATCTGACTCTCATCGTTTCCGTTGCGAGACTCTTCGGGCAGAACCATAATCTGGTGACCGCTCCGGAGAAGTCCCACCAGACCATCAAATTTCCACTCACCATCTTCCCTTAAAAACTGATAAATCGGCCCCACCCGATTGGTCGGGCAAACCCAAACCGCCGGCCCCTCGCGCCAAGCCTGAAAATTCTTGTGAATGTATCGGGGGAAACCCACAAGTCCTCCCTCAGGAGCGGTTTTAAACGGATGGGTCTGAAGAAATCGGGCTGAACAGAGTTTCTTGACAGCCTCAATATCCTGCAAATTCACAGCCCCTGTCAATCGTGTATAAGCAGAGATTCCAGCCCTTGTTTCTCTGGTGGAAAGGCCCAGCCAGACCACGATCAACATAGCCATGACCAAGGCGGCTCCGATCGCCCCCCATTTCCCTAAAGCACTTGTTGAAAGTGCTTTAGATGAAGCAATCGGTTTCGTTTGATCGTTCTTTTTCAATGCGTTGTTGCCTGTCTGGGATGTCATCCGATTGGGAGCTCAAGAATTCCCTGGGAGACTTTCGATACAGCTGCGACTGCCGCGTCGATCATCTTTCGCCCCTTCTCGGCGGTCGCAAACGAGGGGTAACCCACAGCCCCATGATGTGTGCGTCGGCCAAAATCGCGGGCCCAAAAGATTGATTTTACGGATACAGGGGTCAGGTCAGGATCGTCCAGAATCTCTTCTGTGCAAACAAGTTCCGGACGAAGCGCCATCATCATTGACGTTTCCAGCTCGCACACATGCCCCATGTTCGTTCGAGGGCCTGTGCAACAGGCGGCCA
>CAMBZY010000012.1 GCA_945872325.1 Candidatus Kuenenia stuttgartensis
AAATTAGTTGTAAATGTTTTATGTGAAATATCTTAAGATGGAGGTGGGTGGCGATCTTTCACAAAGATTTTAGAAAAGCGCAAACTTTTTTGGGGTGGCTTGCGTATTTACTTTCAGATTGAAACGGCACTTGAATCAAATAGAGTGCATAATTGTCAAGACCAACACTGGGATCAGGCAACTTTCGATCTTGGCAACCGGATTCCGGCAAATATCAAAGTTAGGGTGTCACAACCCGCTTTGCAGATCCGTAAGAATCCATGCGGCAGGTTTCCTCCGCGTACTGATATATCCATTCATAAAAAGTCTGGCCAAATCTCCGGTTGCTCGATGTTCAACACTGCGAATTCGGACCAGGAGGACAGGACAATGCTACGTAAAGAATCGCTTCAGAAACTGCACAACCGATTGACAACCCGCCGCGACGCACTGCGTCGAGCCTTGGCTGGCGATATGACCAGCCTTCGCGAAGTGGCTGCTGAAGATTTTGTCGGGGACTCGGTCGATGCGGCCGTCGATGCCGCCAACGAAGAGATCAACACCCAGCTTGTGGAACTTGAAAGCCACGAATTGGAACAGATCGAACATGCTTTGAGCATGATGGCCCGCGGTGTTTATGGCCGGTGCGAATACTGCTCTGAAAAAATCGCTGTGGAACGTATAAACGCTTTGCCATACACCAATTCCTGCATCTCCTGTGCCCGTGAAAACGAGCGTCGTGGAGCCATGGGTATGATGAAAAAATCATCCCAATCCCAGGGCAGATGGGGTTCGATTCGCGATACGAACATTGACAGTCGAGTCAATTTGAGCGAAATCGAAGCCGGTTACAGTGAGGCAGGCCGTTGATTAAGTCTGCCGTTAAATCCGATCATTTCTGAAAAGGGCCGCAACTTTATCAAAGGTTCGGCCCTTTTCGCTAGGCTTTGACTCCGGTTTGTTTATAATTTCAACGATAGATCACACACGCCGATTTCAGATCGGACCGAAGATCATTGAGAATCCAAGCTGATAAAAGGGACGAAATACGATGAGTCGACGTGTCCCTCTGATCTGGCTGGTTTTGACGCTCCTGGTCGGGCTCGACCTCGGCTGGAGGATAGCCCAATGGACTGGCCCAGCCTTAGTGGCTCAATCACCGCTGCAAAGCCAGTCTGTAAAATCAGATACATCGATTCGTGGCACAGATGCCCAAATCCAGAAAGATTTGAAGGCGGCTTACGATCAATTTGAGCCAGTGAATTCCATATTCCAGAAGGTGGCCAAAGCCATGTCGCCTTCCGTGGTCCATATTAACGCACGTAAAGTGAGTCCTGAACAGGGTCAAGGTCAAGAGATGGAAGAGAGTGGTTCAGGGGTTGTCGTGGCGACAAATCATCCTGGCCAATACATTCTGACGAATAATCACGTCGTGGCCGACGCCCCTCCAAGGTTCATTCGCGTTCAGCTTGCTGATGGGCGAGTGATCTCCCCTGAACGGGTCTGGACTGATCCCAAGGCGGATATTGCGATTCTCAAAATGGCTGATAATGCCCCTAAGCTCGTACCGGCCCAGATGGGTGATTCTGACGATATCGCTGTGGGTACATGGGTTTTGGCACTTGGTAGCCCCTTCGGTTTGATGCACTCTGTCAGTCAGGGAATCATCTCGGCTCGTGGGCGACACGAGGCAGGACTGTTTCAGGACGGGGTGGAAAATCAGGATTTTCTCCAGACCGATGCCGCCATCAATCCTGGAAATTCCGGTGGCCCGTTGGTCACGCTTAAGGGCCAGATCATTGGAATCAACACGGCAATTGCGTCCCAAGGTGGTGGTAGTGAAGGGGTTGGGTTCTCGATACCGATCAATCTGGCTCGCTGGATCATGGATCAACTGCTGACCAACGGACGGGTCAATCGCGGAGCTATGGGGATCGACCTTGAGGATGTGGAATCTCAGAAGGCTGAGAAACTTGGTCTTGATCGCCCCAAAGGGGCTTTGGTCACCTCCGTGCATCCGGAATCGCCAGCCATGCGGGCGGGCTTGAAGGATCAGGATGTGATCATCCGGTTTAACCAGAACGACGTAACGGATTTAAATCATTTGATCAACCTGGTGAGTATGGCTCCGATTGGGAAGCCGGCTGAGGTGGTGATCTGGCGTGAGAAGAAGGCGATTACGCTGCAAGTTACGGTTGGGGCACGAGATCGGGTTCTGGCGCAGGTTCCTCAGATCCCCCCGAACTCGGCTCCAGCGGAACCCGTGCGAAGACCACGCCCCGATTCCAAGTCGGCTGGCCCGATCATTCAGGGCCCCTGGGGATTGAAGGTGCGAAGTACGGATTCCGAACTTGCCGCTCGACTTGGCCTGGCCGAAAATTCGCAAGGTGCTGTGGTGATTGAAGTAGAATCATCCAGTCTTTTAGCTAAAGAGTTGGCGACGGGCGACGTGGTGACGGCGATCAATGGTCGCCGATTTGCGACAGTCAGGGGCATCATGGAAGCCTTAAAGCTAGCCATAGACGAAGTTCCCGGGGATAAGGCAGATCAAGCGAAGCACTCGCTTGAGATCGAAGTGATACGCTCCAAGCCTGGTGAAGCGGCTCAAACGTTTGTACTGAAAGTGGATTCATGAATCATTTGAGAGACTCGCTGGCGAAATTGGTGCAAGGTCTGAAGCCTTCGCCGGCACAGCTTCGACTGGCTTTTGACGACCTGCTAGATCCAGACGTTTCGCCCCCGCTTGCAGCCTCGTGGCTGACGGCCCTGCGTATGGCAGGTGAAAACGCCGAAACTCTGGCGGCTGCCGTCGATTCTGTAATGGCCAGAATGGTCGAATTCGGCTCTGTCGAGGAATTCGGGTCAGTGCGGCTCGACACCTGTGGCACGGGCGGAGATCATGCCTCATCGCTGAATATATCCACTGCGGCTGCAATAGTTTGCGCTGCTGCTGGAGTGACCGTTCTGAAGCATGGGAACCGGTCAGCCACTGGGAAGTCTGGCAGCTCTGAAGTCTTGGAAAAGCTGGGAATCAGGCTCGACCTGACTGTCGCCCAATTGCGCCAGGCCGTAACTGATCAACAGTTTGCGTTCCTGTTTGCTCCTGCATTTCATCCTGCTTTAAAGACATTGGCACCGATTCGAAAAAGCCTGCCATTTCGGACGGTCTTTAACATGGTGGGGCCACTGGCGAACCCCGCCAGGCCGACTCACCAACTGTTGGGTGTGGCCGATATTGCACTAGCCGACCTGTTTGCCGAAGTGCTTCGCAAGCAAGGCATTACAAAGGCTGCGATCATCAGTGCTCAGGACGGACTTGACGAAGTCTCTCTTGGGGCACCAACACGGGCCTTGATTGTGACAAAAGACGGTTTCGAAGAGCATTTATGGCATCCGGAACTGACCTTCGGCCTGCCGATGTACGAGCCAGGACTGGTCAGGGTGGAATCGCCTGAAGAGAGTGCCCGGCGGATTTTGGCCGTATTTTCCAAGAGCCCGGAAGCACCTGCGGATGAAGCCTATATCGTGGCCAACGCGGCTGCCGCCCTCTGGCTTACAGGGCGAGCCAGTTCGCCAATCGCAGGCGTTTCAGTGGCTCGGGAAGTGATCGAATCCGGGCTGGCTTTGGCCAAGCTGAACGGTTACGCGAAATATACACAGTCGGTTTCTGGCTGAAACTAACCGGTACTGGCTGGTCATATCAAATACAAAGTGCGACGGCCGCCTCAAGATCGTTTGACTCGATATTTTTCGGTCGGTTCGAACCATTCCTGAACATCACCCAGGCAAGACCAGTGAGGTCCTACGGCCGCTTCTACGAGGATCAGCTGCTGCGTTTCCGGGTGACGGAATGTGAGGGAACGGGCATGCAGCGCGATCTTCCATGGGTGGGGCCATTCTGCGACTGAACCGTAGGCCGAATCGCCCAGAATAGGCCATCCGCGTTCGGCGGTCTGTACCCTCAACTGGTGCATACGTCCAGTTCTTGGCCAGAGTGAAAGCCATGTCAGGTCAGGCTTTAGGCCAGAAGCTGCGACCTTCTGCCAGTCCGTGTGGGCAGGCTGTCCCTGAGGTGTTCCCGGTGCACATCGGCGCACAACGTTACGCCCGTCGTGTTTTTGAAGGATCAGCCAGTCTTCCCAGGTGCCTGAACTTTGGGCAGGCTGGCCTGCGACAACGGCCCAATACTGCTTGATCACCTTTCCGCCTGAGAACTGCTCGGCAAGCCGGCGGGCGGATCGTGAACTCTTGGCCCAGACCATGACTCCTGAGACGGGGCGGTCCAGCCTGTGAACAGTTCCAACAAATCCAGGCTCGCCTGATGGCTGCTTCCAGCGTTCTGCAAGCCAGGCCTGAACCGATGGATCACGGCTTGACAGGGTTCCAGGTGTTCCGGGAACGGTCAGCCAGCCGGCGGGTTTGTGAACGATTGCAAAGCTGGCATCTTCTTCGATGATTTCCGGCTCGCTATCGGCAGCCAGACGTGCGGATTCCGCTTGATCGGTCAAAGGCTCGGTTCCTGGAATCTGTTCGGGAAGGCTCACGGCGATTGCTCAGGCACCACGGGCGGAATGGCTGATTCGGGAGGTAATGCCGAGGGAGACTGCCCGGTCTGATCTTTATCGAGTGGCAGTGCCGGTGGTGCAATCCCAGCTGGTGGAGGGACTAACGGTGGTGGAGGCAGGCTCACGGGCGGGTCAAGTGGCATGACTGGGGGCGACGGATCCGTGGATCCAGCGGTCACTACGGCGTTATCTTTTTTCGCCTTTGTGGAGCTGCCAAGGCCGTTGAAAATTCCCCCGACACTCAGGCCTTTACTCGATCCCGCAACGGATCCCGGCGCAGAGCCAGCCGGGTTAGCTGTAGGTAAAGGAGTGCCGAGAGTGGATGGAGGTGCGTCTCCGGGAAATCCTGAAGTTACGGAATCCTTTGGCCCTGATTGACTTGCGATCGAAGTTCTATCACCACCCGGGGCAGCCATGGCAGGCCCTGATTGCGTGGAGGCATCGGTCATGTAGCCAGCTCTTGGTGCGGAACCAAAGCCAACCGCATTTGAACCGATTTTCCGCCCGTCCGCTGCAAATCGCGGCGGTGGAGGTACTTCGGGCCGAGTTGTCCGGCATCCTGCGAGTGTAGCAAGTGTATTTGCGATAAAAATCGCAGCAATCCATCTGGGTCGCACCACGGCTAGGCTCCTTCCCGACCGTTCCAATCGAATTCTTTAAAATATCTTCGCAGGAAGCCGTAAAAACACAAGGGGAGTATCACAAGATGCGAGGTCTAAGAAAATTAAGCCGTGCACGATCTTTTGGAAAATGGCTGTGCGCCACAGAAAATCCATGCAACCCATCACCAAACCACATGATATGATATGGTTGCGATGGGGACAAAATTGTCAGTGGGGCACCTTCGTCACTGTACATGCGAAAATCGTTACTGATTCATGATGCACGACCACCTTCCAAACATCTTTGAATCGTATTCCGACCAGGGCAATGGCCCGGTGGTCGTTCTACTACACGCCCTTCTACTCGATCATTCGATGTTCAGCCATCAATCGGAATCCCTTTCTAAACAAGGGTTTCGAGTGATCACTCCAAGTTATGCCGGCCATGGCCGTTCAAATCGGCTGCACGGCGAGCCAAGCGTGGAAGCCATGGCTGATCAAGTGTTTACGATGCTTGATCAGCTCCAGATCACCGAGCCAGTCATTCTCGGTGGTTTGTCCATGGGTGGTTACGTTGCGTTTGCCGCCTGGAAGAAATTTCAGGATCGCATTCGAGGGCTGATCCTGATGAACACCAGAGCGGTTCCCGATACGACTGAAGAAGCTGCAAACCGTCTCCGGGCTTGTACTTTGATCCGTCAGGCGAAAAGCATCAGCCCGCTTGCTGCGACCATGCTGCCGCGGATCTTGGGTAAAACCACAGTCGGTTATCAGCCAGACGTATGGCAAAAAGTGGCCAGG
This sequence comes from Candidatus Kuenenia stuttgartensis, assembly GCA_945872325.1. Lineage (GTDB taxonomy): Bacteria > Planctomycetota > Planctomycetia > Isosphaerales > Isosphaeraceae > QWQI01. The sequence goes on from CAMBZY010000012.1 coordinate 5,948, forward strand.
ATTCTTGACCTCACCGATGTTGAGGCGGCTTGTGATGCTCTTCTTGCACTTTCCACACGTCCTGATCGCCGGCCGATGCTTGAATCCATTGATGTGCCAACTCTCGTTCTTGCAGGTGAAGAGGACGTGATCAGCACGCCCGGGGAGATGGAGCAAATTGCGCTTGGGATTCGTGGGGCCAAATTTGTCACCATTCCCAAAGTCGGTCACCTGACTACCCTTGAGTCGCCTGACCAAGTCAGTTTGGCTCTCTCAAAATTCCTGAAAACACATTTCTGAAACGTCAGTCGGACGTAACCATAAAGAAGTCCTGAAAATGCCTGATCGATCCTCCGACCACCACATCATCAATACCCAGCGAGGGCTCGAAGAGCTGGTCGCCCACCTCTACGAATCAGGTACTTTTGCTTTCGATACGGAGTTTATCCCGGAAGAAACCTATGAGCCTGAGCTTTGCTTGATTCAAATTGCGACCCACACTCGACTTGCAGTGATCGATCCGCGAGTGATCCCGAATCTGAACGTCTTCTGGACTGCCGTTGTCGATCCTACCCTGCGAGTGGTGGTTCATGCCGGTTCCGAAGATTTGAGGATCTGCAATCTTCAAACAAGTCAACTACCCACTTATGTTTTTGACATCCAGCTTGCAGCCGGTCTTTTGGGATCATCCTACCCAGCCTCACTCAGTTCACTGGTGCAGCGATATACAGGTCAGTCAGTGCTATCGAGTGAAACTCGCACGGATTGGCGGAAGCGTCCGCTTAGCCCAAATCAGATCGAATACGCACTCGATGATGTCAGGCATCTCTTGTTTATTGCAGATACTTTGAACGCACGCCTGAAAGAGATGGGGCGTGGCCACTGGTATGACGAAGAGTCGAAAAACCTGTTGCAGGAAATTGCGAAACGCGATGACCCTTCGCGCTGGAAGAAGCTTTCTGGAGTGCATACCCTGAATCGCCGGAGTCTGGAAATAGCGCGTCAGCTATTCGCCTGGCGTCTGGAAACTTCGATTGCCACGAATCGCCCTGTTCGTCAGTTCATGCGTGACGATTTGCTGGTGGGAATTGCCAAACGACAGCCGCGAAGCCGGGGCGATTTGGAAAGTCTTCGCGATTTCAATCGCCCCAACCTTCTCAAGGCCGGCGGTGAGATCATGGCGGTTATCGGTGATGCGATGAAGGTGCCTGAGGGCGATCTGCCGAAGTTGCCGGAGCGGGTGGACGACCTGGCAGGTGGTTCCATGCTGGTCGGTATTCTGACTGCGGCTCTGGCCTTTACCTGTGCTCATGCCAAGGTGGCACAAGGACTTGTGGCAACCATTGGCGACATCAAAGAGCTTGTCAGGTGGCATCTCGATGGTCGGCCTGAGACCGAGATCCCCGCACTGATGGAATCATGGAGAGCCGAGGTCTGTGGGCAACTCATGCTCGACGTACTTGAAGGCCGTAAAGCCATTCGAGTGATCGATCCATCTGCAGAAGTGCCTGTGAGGATCGAGTAAACCTCAATCCTGACAGGGGTAAAACTTTTGAGCCTGTTCTCATCCGTTTGACGATTCAGACATCTGGTGGATCACTGAGGGTTGGTGTTCTCAGGTTTATCCTCATTCGCAGGTGCTGCCGCCGCAGGTTCGGCTGGGGCGATTGGACTGAAAGGCTTGTTTTCAGCCTTTTTCGCGACAGACTCGACTTGGGGAAGTGGGATGGAAAGTCGGCCGGGGGCGGCCACAATGGACTCGCCTTCGGTGATCCCTGTCTTCACTTCTGCGTAACTTTCGTTCATCATGCCGATCTCAACAGACCTCCACTGGAAAGTCTTGCCGAACGGGACGGCCACGAATGGCTTCTCGTTTACGAACATAATGGAGTCGACCGGTAATCGAAGTGAGTTCTCTTTCGTCGAGACGTCGAACGAAATCTCGGCTGCCATGCCGGGCCTGAGTCCGTCGAATCCACCCTGGTCGATGGAGACGGTCGCGACATAAGCCCTGATCTCGGCGGAGAAACCCTTTGGAGGTGCAGGGATGGCTGTGATTTCGGTCACGGTGCCTGTCATCGGTCTGTCGTTAAAGGCATCGACCAGAATCTGAGTCCTCTGGCCCTTTTGAATGTAAGAAATTTTGGATTCGTTGATCTGGGCCTTCACCAGCATCCTGCTTGGATTTGGCAGCTTGAACACGGCCTGACCTTCACGGACCGTGGCTCCTTCGGCGATCTGAGCCTCAGTCCGGCCCCACATGTTCGACTCGTTTGCATAAACAACGATCCCATCACGCGGAGCAACCATCTTGCAGTTTGCAATCATCTCCTCAAGCTTCTTCTGGCGATCCACTTCCAGTTGATAGGCTTTCTGGATCGCATAAAGATCTGTACGGACGGCTTCAATCTTGGCCTGAAGCTCTTTCATGATGCGTGGAGCCGTAAATTTTTCGAGGCGCTCCTGCATCCCCATGGCTTCTTCCAGCATAATCTTATTCTTGGTGTTGTCGTTTTCGTCGGCCCGAAGCTGGGTCTCAGATCGCAAACCTTTACTCACTTGATCTTTAGACCAGGCCAGGTTTTTCATCGACTGGTTCGTTCGGAGCTCGCACTGAGCAATGTATTGATTGAGGAGCATCTTGTCTTGCGGAAAGACACCATCGCGGAACTCCTCAAGCCCGATCTCAGCAACTTCCAGAGTCTTTTTGACTTGCTCCAAGTCGCTTTTAACGCCCGTAACGCGGATTTTCTGAGATTCGAGAGCAGTGCGGAATGTCGCAGAATCAAGTTCAGCCACAAGGTCACCTGGCTTAACAGAAGTCCCTTCAGGCAAGATGCTTATGATTTTAGTAGAGCCAGCATTGCCACCACCACCACTCATTCCTCCACCGCCGCCTCCACCACCACGCCCACCTCCACCACCACCGCCGCCGCCTCCACCACGCATCCCACCGCCTCCTCCACCACCACCGCCGCCACGCATCCCGCCACCAGCACCACTCGCGCCACCTCCACCAACCGCACGAAGCGAGGAGACGTATTTTGGAATCATATAAGAAAAGCTGCGAATTCGAGGACGCACTAATTGCGGCATCATTGCTCCGCCACCACCTCCGCCACGCGATCCACCTCCACCACCTGCCATTGCCCCGGCACCGCTAGAGCCACCTGCTCCGCTTCCACCTCGTGCCCCTCCTCCTCCACTGCCCATTCCACCGCCACCACCCGTGCCACCGCCGCCACTGCCACCACCACCCATACCACCGCCACCACCCATTCCGCCACCTCCGCCTCGGGACATCCCACCGCCGCCGGTCATTGCTGATCCGGTGGTTGCGGTACTGACGGTACCCAGGACGGCTTCCACTTTGCACTTCACGGTCGCGTTGTCAGAGCTTTCGAGAGAACCGCTCTCGACTACGGTCACAGAAATCGCGCCTCGATCTGCTTTCACCAGTGCGAATTCGCTGTTGGCCGATTGGCTATCGCGCCTGGCTTCGGCAAATTTCCATGCCCCGAAACCAACACCGGAAAGTACCAGCAATGTCAGAATTCGTGATAACCATCGCATCGTGGAGAACTCCTGCTGAGAACCGCTGCTAAGCGTTCTCATGCATTCCATGGGCACTGATGCCGTTCTAAACGGTATACACCGAACGGCTTCAACCAGAAGGGGCGTTAGTTCTATCAGCGTCAAATTGGGCGGATTCGTGCCCGAGATTTCGGGCGATTCGAGCAATTATTAGTCATTATCGACATCTATCACGGTCCAGTCAATTCATATCATCATTTTAACCGACTTTTCCGTCCTGCCCGCATAACCCCTACAACCGACATCTAACTTTTGAAAATTCTTGGAAATTGTGTCCAATGTCTCTCAAATGTCCGATATCGTTTGTTTTTATCACAGAAACAGAACTTTTTCAGAAAAAACTCTCAAGTTTTCTGGAAAGTGCCTTACCCTGTGTCATACCCGTCAAATGGATTGATTAGTTACGGGGATGTGTCTGGTTTGACCCTGAACGGATCGGGGCCGGATTGGACGAGATTCTCTCCTCCTGAAGCTACATTGATCAACCACTTGACGATGGGAGTTGTCCGCAGTGACAACTAATTCAGCGAAAAGCCCTCACAGGTTGAGTGCCCCTGCCGATTTGCATCTCCTTTACCGGAAGCCTTCAATCAAGGCACGTGCAAATCGCAAGCGGGTCTCGATGGAACAACTGGAGAGTCGTATTGTGCTCTCCAGCTATGAGTTAAGCATTAATCAGTGGGCCAGTAAAGATCGACTGACTTATTCCATACCAGCCGATGCAGTGGTCTGGTATCACGGAGTGAATTCGATAAACTCTACTTTTGATAATTTGTTGGGCCCTGGCTGGAAGTTGGCCATCGCCGAAGCGGTCAGCGAGTGGTCGAGCGCCGCGAATATCGATATCGCTCAAGTCGCCGATCAAGGTGGCGATTCGGATTATGAAGGGCTGCCCCAAGGCGATCCTCGATTTGGCGATATCCGAATCGGCGGCTACGATTTTCAGAACAATGTGATCATGGCTGTGACGGACGGCCCACCGCCTTCTGGATACACCCGGGCTGGGGATATTCAAGTCAATACAGGGCTAAGTTGGAATCTGGGTAAGGATTACGACTTCCAAACCGTCATCCTCCATGAACTTGGCCATTCCCTCGGACTGGAGCATCCAACTGACTCCACTTCGATCATGTACGAACGCTATCAAGGCGTCCGGCGTTCGCTCGACTCTGGCGACCTCCAAGGTCTTCTTGAAATTTACGGCCCAAGATCGCCTGATTCTCTCAACGCTCAAGGTTATGGCCTGACTCCGGCATCTCCAATCGCAGTGCCAAAGCCACCTGCTGGACGACGAGTCTCCATTCTGAACGGACTCAGTCTGGCGAAGCCGGATGATTCAGATTACTTCGAAATTACTGTTCCTAAAGGCTTTATCGGAACCAGTCTTGCTGTCACGGCCTCTGCCAAATCTCTGAGCATGTTAAGCCCGAAGCTCTCTCTGATCGGATCCGGTGGAGAGGTCTTGCAGAAGATCTCATATGCAGGTTCCTGGGGAGCTTGTGTCTCATTGAATCTAGGGCAGGTTCAAGCTGGACAAACCCTTCGGTTTCGCGTGGAAGCCTCTGAAGCGGGCCGGTTTGATATTGGTGGATATACGGTTAAGGCTGATTTTCAGGGTGGAGAAGTTCCGGCCCCGAACGCCCCGCCGGTGAACCCACCACCACCACCTCCTCCTTCTAAGCCAGCGAATCCTCCGGTTGTGGTTCCACCACCGTCTCCAAAACCACCCGTCGTTGTCGCCCCACCCACCCCCAAACCGGTGCCTCAACCGCCAACGTTTGTAAAGCCGGTCGTTGTTCCTCCCACACGGCCATCATTCTTCCAGTTTGGCAAAGCGAATCGAGTGAAACCAATCAGAAAAGCCGCTGTGAATAAGCCTGCAAATGGTTCCAGACCGGCCGTGAAACGCGGGATCTATTTTTAGAATTGGCTTGAGAAGATGGGGTCGCCCCTTGAAATCGCAGGCGAATAAATAGAACATCAGTGAACGTAAATGAGCGGGATGCACGAACCGTGACCCCTCATGAATCTACACGACCAGAAAAAATTCACAGGAAAGACTTCTTCCAATGAGTGACTTCACACTGCCTCCATTGCCTTACGATTACTCTGCTCTTGAGCCTCATATTGATGCCCAGACCATGCAGATTCACCATGGCAAGCACCATCAGGCTTATATCACAAACCTGAACAACGCCCTTAAGGATCATGCCGACCTGCAGGGCAAGACAGTTGAGCAACTGATCACGAATCTGGACTCCGTTCCGGAATCGATCCGTACAGCTGTTCGCAACAACGGTGGTGGCCACTACAACCACTCACTTTTCTGGCAGGTCATGGGCCCTGACGCTGGTGGAGAACCAACCGGCGCAGTGGCCGACGCCATCAATGCCGAACTTGGCGGCTATGCAGCTTTTAAAGAAGCTTTCACCAAAGCCGGTTTGACCCGTTTTGGCAGCGGCTGGGCCTGGCTCGCTGTGGGTAAAGATGGCAAGCTGGCCGTCAGCTCTTCACCAAATCAGGACAGCCCACTGATGGAAGGCGCCACCCCAATCCTCGGTAACGATGTTTGGGAACACGCTTATTACCTGAACTACCAAAACCGCCGTCCAGATTACCTGGCCGCCTGGTTCAACCTGATCAACTGGGCAGAAGTCAATCGCCGTTATCAAGCCGCCAAAGCCTGATAAAATATAGGTGTAAGGTCTTGTCCCATTTCGATATGGAACAAAACCAATCTACAGGTAGGGTGGGGTGAAGCCCACCCTCTTCCAGAGTAAATCACCAATTATCAAGACAAACCCTTTCGCAATAAATGCTTAACCCGATGCAAGTGAAAGAAGGGGTGAAATGAATCCCACCGAGATCCGGCTTGAGCCATGCTGATATGAGCTCGATCCTTGCGCCTAGACGACTTTTAACTTAAGACAATCAAACAGTTTGGCCAAAAATTCCACAAATTCTTAACACAATGTTGCACAATATTCGATATCTGGCTAAACTCAGCTTATCCTTCAGTCTGATATAGAGTTCACACCCACATCCCAGCCACTTTTCCTCCCACAAGGAGTTTTCGACCATGAACTCAGACAATTCCATGAATCAGGTCAATCGCCGACAGGTTGTCAAAGGCATCGGGGCCGCTGGCGTTGGGGCCATGGCCGTTGGTTCTTTGAATGCCGACGAGCCTACCAGCAAAGTACAGGCCGAAAAAGTTCAGGCCAACGACGTGAAGTTGCTGCCGACCAGAAAGCTTGGACGAAATGGCCCGATGGTTCCTGTTCTGGCCATGGGTGGCGATATGGAAGGTGCCAATGCCAACGGCCTGATCAACCGGGCATGGGCTTCCGGCATGCGTTATTACGATACAGCCCAGAGATACGGACGTGCTCAGGAAGAAGAGATTTATCGCAAGTGGTTTATCGCCAATCCAGGTCGCCGCGAAGATCTGTTTCTGGTCTCAAAGGATTATCCCACCAAGGGCGGTCCTGAGCAACTTCTTGAGATGGTCGACGTGCGTCTGAAAGCACTTGGAACAGATTATCTCGACCTCTATTTCATTCACCAGCTTTGTCCTGAAATCTACGGGCCAGAGTCCGTCAATTGGGGCAAGAGCGACGTCTTCCGCAAAGTCGCCGAAAAGCTCAAGGCTTCAGGCAAGGTCAAGATGGTCGGTTTCTCGTGCCATGGTGGCCCTGAATACATTCAGGCCGCTGCCGACGGTGGCTTTCTCGATGCCTTGATGGTGCAATACACACCATTTTATGAGCGTGGGGGTGCATTCGATAAAGCCCTCACAGATTGCCATTCCAAAGGCATTGGCCTGATTGCAATGAAAACCCTTCGACACGCGGGCAACGTTCCAAAGCGTCTCCCAGAATTCGAAAAACTTGGTCTGACCACTCACCAGGCCATCCTTCACGCTGTGTGGAGCGATCCTCGGATCAGCTCGATCTGTAACTCAGTGCGAAACTTCGATCAGATGAAGTCGAGCATCGCTTGTGCCCATAGCTACAAAGCGCCTTTGGAAGTTTCGCAGATCAATCAGCTCAAAGACGTTGTTCTGGCCAGCCGCCGGACCATGTGTCCAGGCTGCCCATCGTGCGATTCCAAAGTGGCCTCCACCCAGTTCGCCTTCCGCGACGTGGCCCGCTATGTGACCTATTTCGAGCAAGACAATTTTGTCCAGTCTCGCGACCGCTATCTGGCCCTGCCTGAAGCTGCACGGACGGCATCGACCGCCGACCTTCAGGCATTGAGCTCTGAATGTTCATTCGGCGTGAATTATGTCGAAGTGGCCGCTCGTGCTGAGCGATACTTTGCATGATCGTTCTGAACGAACGATAAAAAATCTCAAAACGGACACGTCGAAGTGATCGACGTGGTCGTTTTTTTTTGCTTTAAGGAGCGGGCAGAAAATAACTTCCGCGTTTTATGCCAACCGTAGCCAAGCACAACCTGGCTGTTATCTAGCCGGTCTTGGCGCTAGCCCCGGTTAATTATCTTTCGCGAACCGGGGGCTAGCGCCCTGCGGCTAGGTTCAAACCAAGAAACCGAGTCTATCGCGTCTTATCTAGCCGGTCTTGGCGCTAGCCCCGGTTAATTGGTTTTAAAAACGGGAAGTCATTCTCGGCCTGATCCTAAATAGACAAGATGTGATCTAGGCCATGACATGGCGGGCTTTGGCTTGTGTGATGTAGGCCATATCCCCTGATATGGCGGCTTTTGGCTTCTCAGCGTGGTTAAGGTTTAGGTCTGAAAAGTTTTTAAGAAATTTTTGTCCTGATTCGGATTGCCTAAACGCTTTATAGCTTTAAGGGGAATCTGTCATGTGGTTGATCCACTTTCACTCCCTTTGGTCGAGGCTTGACCGTCGGTTTCAGGTCTTCATCCGGCACCGTCCTGGGGTTTGTCGAACGGGTCATTTTGGAGTTGTGGCGATGATTGTAATCTGTGGAAAGTGTCGGTTGCAGAATCAAATTCCTGATGATTCAAAAGAGACCGAGATCAAATGTAGAAGTTGTTCCACAGAGTTGGTGATCCCATCGACGAGAGAGCAATTTTATCTCGATGAAGCAATCACCTCGAAGCCCATCTGGTACTTGAAAATAGGCAGGAAAGATTCAGGACCAGTTTCATGGAAATCCATAGAGTTTTTAGTGGAGTCGGGAAAACTGACTTCTGAAGACACGATTTGGACCAATGATGATCCTCAGCCGAGGAAGATTTCCGAGATCCCATCGCTGAAGGAGAAAATAGACGACTATTATGAAAATGCCGATGAGAATGCAACCACAACTGGGAGGAAGCTGGTTAATAAACGACTCGAAGGGATTCCGTGGTGGTTTCTCGACGAAGATGGAGAGCATGGGCCTTTTTCAACAAATTCTTTTAAGTCGCTCATCAAAAACCGGAAAATTCCAAAGAGTGCTTTTGTTCGGTGCGAAGGTTTGAAACGCTGGATTTCGCTTTCCGAGGGGATTGAAATTCTGGCTGGTCGAAAGCGGGTAGAATCATTGATTGAACAGAGGGCGTTGAAATTTGATTTGTCACAAATGGAAACTGGGCTTTTTTATCGAAATGAAGAAGGCTCAAGAGGCCCTCTCTGCATGGAAGATTTCATCGAGATCCTCAAAACCGAGGATATTCATGCCGAAGATGAGATCTGGTTCGATCATGAGTCCGGATGGATCACCCTCGAAGATTGGCTGAGCCAGATCGACCCTGAGCATACGGTTCACAAAATTCTTAAAGATCGTTCTTATTCGGAACTTGCCAGTCACGATGATGAGAATGGCTCAATCGAATCTCAGTGTCCGCATTGCCAGGAAATCACTGAGATGGAAAGATCGTTGTTGAATCACTGGAAGTTATGTAATAGCTGCCACAATCCGTATCGGATCAGAGAGTATTCTGAAACACGGTGAAAAAAGCGGTCGCAAGTGGCAGCAACCGAAGTTCTCGGAATATTTGCTTTACCAGTTCGCATATTGCTTGCTGTGATTGATTTTGTGCATTACTACCTGGAAGGTATCAGCAGGGACTCCATCGACCTGTTTCTAAAGAATGGGATCCTCTTTATCCTGATCGGACTTTATTGCTTTTATCACTTCTGGTTTTCAGATCCCACCAAAATGGACTCGCCTGATCGTGTCTTTGAAGAGAAAGAAATCTTGGCGGTTGGAATGATCTCCATTTTAATTGGACTTGTTCTTTGGACCGCCCCTAAATCATGAAAATTGGTCTCCTCAAAACAATCTCGTCGGTGCCCGACCTGAATCGTCGGGCTTCGTGAGTGGCAAATGTTTATGAGGCTTGAAAGGCCGTAATCACGGTCTTTAGGAACGGACAGAAAATAACTTCCCGTTTTTAAAACAATCAACCGGGGCTAGCGCCAAGACAGGCTAGATAAGAGGCGCTAGCCAACAGTTTCTTGGTTCGAACCTAGCCGCCGGGCGCTAGCCCCCGGTTCGCTAAAGATAATTAACCGGGGCTAGCGCCAAGACCGGCTACAGAGGCGTTAGCCAACAGTTTCTTGGTTCGAACCTAGCCGCCGGGCGCTAGCCCCCGGTTCGCGTAAGAGAATTAACCGGGGCTATCGCCAAGCCCGGCTAGGTAAGAGACGCTATCCCCCAGTTCGCGTAAGGGAATTAACCGGGGCTATCGCCAAGCCCGGCTAGGTAAGAGGCGTTAGCCGCCGGTTTCTTGGTTTGAACCTGTCCTCCGGTTCGCGTAAGAGAATTAACCGGGGCTAGCGCCAAGACCGGCTAGATAAGACCAACCCAATCCAACCGGGGCTAGCGCCAAGACCGGCTAGATTACAGCCAAGTTCAGCTTGGCCACGATTGGACTAAGAACCAGAAGTTGTATTCAGCCTGTTCCCGAGTGCCTTCACAGATTGATCAATCAAGGATTCACCTTGCAAATGGTCGTGTCCTTGCTTCGAATCCACCACTTTGTTCTGTGGAGAGAGTTTCCGGGGCTCTCAATATTGACCAGAAGCAGTGGCTCGTTCCCAACACTGTCCATCTTGACAACCCGTCCTACGACCGAGTCGTCAATCTTATCGACATCTTTCCGCTTTTGTGCGGCATCACGGATCTCCAGATCCTCGTTATTCTCGATGTAATTCTTAAGATCAACGCTTTGCTTCCAGACGAGTGCGCTATCAAGTGCCGTAATGGTCGTCCCAACAGCTGGTAGTCCCGCAAGTTTAATGATTCCTTTAGGGGCTACCGGAGTTGCCTCCACTGGCTTCGGCGGATCGATTGGTTTTGGACGTTGTCCAGGTAGAGTGACAGGCTTGTTTTTCAATTCCGTAATATCAGCAGTATCGTTTTTTTTG
>CAMBZY010000013.1 GCA_945872325.1 Candidatus Kuenenia stuttgartensis
CCATGCCATCGAGCTTGCAAGGCGTGGGAGGTTCCGAGCGTTTCTTGCCGTTGAGTGCCTGCTGGAAACCCTCGGTGACGAGGCGTTTGCGGAGGCTCTCGATCATTTGTACACCACAGTCGAAAGCCTCGGCGATTTTGGCATCAATCCACCCGGGCCCGTCCACGTCCGCCTTGAGCAAGATCTGAGCGCGACGAAACCGCTGCGATGATCCTTTGAGCTTCTTGAGGATATCTTGACAAACGCCACGCTCTTCATCAGTCAACCGCACGACATACTTCTTGTTCATGGGAACCTCCTTGTGCCTGGAAGTATCCCAGAAATCTCAAATAAAACCAGCCCCGTTTGTTAGACTTGAGGGGGCACTAGATAACTGCCAAGTTCTGCTTGGCCACGATTGGCCTAAAAACCGGAAGTTATTTTCGGCCTGTTCCTAATCAAACCAACCCATTTTTAAGGCATGAGAGGGAACCAATGCCCCCTCATGCATGAAATCACGCGTTTTGAGTCTGAGATGGGTCCTGTGGGTCGGATTTATCCACACCCTACAAGACCGGGGCATGTCAATCGAATCTCTTATTTCGTAGGCTTGGTCATTTCCAGACGGGCCTCGCGCAGTTGCTTCAAGACAGATTCGACAAGCAGCTCGCCTGAACCTGGTTTGACCGTCGAGTTGGTCACCTCATAACTTCCGCCTGCATATGCTGCCCTGGTCGGGATATAGCAAGTCTCCACAGCATTGGCCAGCTCGATGATCAATGTGGTTTTAAACGGCGAATTCTGCTTGATGGCCAAGCCCAGATTCACGAAAACCTCGCCCGGCAAGGTCACGATCGCCAAGTCCTCGCCCAAACAAATCGTGTGCACCTCCACCGGTAGGGATTCACCCACGCCTGACCATTCGCGAGTCGCCAGAATCGGCCTTGGGGCCGTCTTCCCAGCCAGCGGCTCCTTGTTGCGCAACTGGTCGATCATCAACATCTTATGCGCTTGAACGTGCTTCAGAAATTCGACACTTTTGCCTGCCACCACGTCCTTCATCACAGCCACAGAATCGGTCACATCCTGCTCCGAACATTCCTGAAGCGCCAGAGGGACCACATTCGATCTCACGCTCAGTCGAACATCTTTCAAGGGCTTAAGCTGGGTCAATCCCTTCTGAACGGTTTCGCCCAGCGACTTTCCAATCAAGTCCGTCTTGTTACGTGGCGAAACACCGTCGGAATTCGAGTGATTGATGTCGCCACAACAACCCGTCCCGAACAGGGAAACCACCTCATTTCCAAGCGTTTGACGAACGGCCGATTCTACAAAGAACGGATAATCGCCGCTCCACTTCAGCCCGCCCACCGTGTCCAGATGGAGCGCAAAGTTGCTCAAAACTCCAATCGGCTTGGCGTTGGCATCTTTCACCATCAAAAGCCCAATCTCAGGATCAATCGGGCCTGCGATGCGAACCACTTCCGGATGCTTCAAATTGAGCCAGGTCTGCACCGAGCCATCACGCATCACAAATCGGCGATTGAACGCAATCGGCGTTTTTTGATCCACCGAGCCAGTTTCAATCGTCGCTTTACCTGCCGATTTGCTGGCCATTTCCACCGCCGATGCTGCCCCTTGAATCAGCTTCTCGACATAGGCTGACCTCAGGGCATTGGATTTGTCTCCATTTAAGTATTGGACCAAAGACTTGTAATAATCCGGAGCTGTATGGGAATGGGTGGCGGCCACAATGATGCTGTCAAACGGGATTCCCGACTTCTGTGCGGCCAGAGTGCGAATGGCCCCTGAAAGGTCGATGGAAACGCCGGTCAGGTCGCAGATCACCAGGGCCGCTTGCTGACCATTCCCGCGAAAGACGATCGCCTTGGCCTTTAAGGGATCGATCTGTCCATCAGCCAGCCGCTCATGAAAATAGCCGGCCATGGGAAAGCCCACCGGAGGAGTGATATCCTGCTCAGCCACTCCAACCTTCAACGAATCCTGAGCCACGGCACCAGTGGCCAGCTCCCCCATTAGAAAAACGGCCATGCAGAAGGTTCGGAATCGCGATGGATGGTTCATGGGAAGTCTTTCCGTGGGAGAAGCAGGCGGTAGGCTTATCGAATCACACCTATCTTACAGGGCACGCTTTTTGAAGCAAGGAGATGGTAACAAAGGGAAGGTGCGATCCCACTTGCCAGCCAACCCAGTAGAGTCGAGAAATGACGCGGTGGTTTGGCCTCAGACTTTTCGAATTTCAGGTTCCTGTGTTTATTCAACACGTTCGAGCACTTTGGTTGACTCCACATGCCCTTCCAGCTCTCCCTTGCGAAACCAGGTCGGCTTCATCTTGCCGGGGCTGAAGAGGTGCTCGGCCTGATCCGTATAATGCGGCGATGTCGGGTCGTCGCTTTGTCCGTAAGGTGTCACGCTCCAGCTTTGTACGGCACCGGGCTTGAACTGAACAATCTGCACCCAGTTCTGGCCAGCCCTTCCCGTATAGGTTTTGCCTTCATTGTTGCTGGAAATGGCCCTCAAAGTCTGGTCACCCGCGCCCGAATCGCCGCCTGAGATGGGCCACGACCGACCTCCACGACGCACTCGGTGAACCTCCCCATAAGGCACTTCAAATGTCCCGTGGTTTGTCTTGAGCCAGGCAACAGCCTCGGCAAAAGCGTCGATGCGGGCTTCGGCCGTGCTTTTTTCGTCCAGCCTGCGTTCCTGGGCCACAGTGCGCAGAGCACGGTAAAGTGTGGCTCCCACGCTTTTCTGGTCCATCATGCCGTCCCAGATTACAAGCTTGTCAATCGCCTGACGCAGCTCCTTTGGCTCAACTCCCTTTCTGGGCTTGCTGAAGTCTACGGCTGCAGCAGCTTCACGAATCTGAGTTTGCCAGACTTCACAGCGATCCGCATGAATGTCCATGGCGATGGCCTTGGCCTGATCAATCGTGAGTTTCGGATGAGCGTCCAGCAGTTCAACAGCCCTGCGACCGCGACTGTTACTCGTATTGGGAGCGGTATCGTAGAGGTACTGAGGATAGGCTGAAAGGTCGAGACCAAGGTTCCTGGCCATGGTGTCAGGACCGATGTTGCAATTCTGCATGTAGCCGGTTTTGGGGTTGAGAATCTGGACCAGATCCTTCAATGGATGGATCCCAAGCCATTCCGACTTGCTCGTGTTGCCCGGAACAGGCTTCGAGAAGTCGTAGCCCTGCGGACGAATCGGCACCCGGCCAGTGCGAACATAGCGGATATTCCCCTCAACATCAGAATACATGACATTCTGTTCCATGAACTGATTCATGCCCACGGCAGCGTCGAATTCGTTGAGGTTGCGGGCGACCATCATCCGGAAGAACTGAGTGACAACATCAATCTCATTCAAATAAGGGGTTGCCATGGCATAGGCCCGATTGCCCTCGCGCTTGAGAATCGGTCCGTGGTGACTCCGATGGATGGTTCGGACTACGTCGGGATGGCCCTTGACGGCGATCGTGACCTTTTCCGTAGTCATTTCACGCCACTGACCATCGTAGAGATAACGCAAGGGATTGGCTGGATCAACCTCTTCGACATAAATATCGGTCGTGTCAGGACCTCCAGTGGTGCAAGCCCAGCCGGTGAAAGCGTTATGCCCCAGGCCCAGAAGGGGCGTGCCGACTGGCCCGAAGCCGGAGATGTCGTGCTGGCCGGCATGCAGACGATATTCAAAGAACCGAAACGGACCATCCCAGCCCACATGCGGGTCGATCAGCAGAATCGAGGCCCCGTCAGCCGTACGTTCAGGCCGAACGGCCCACTGATTACTGAAAAGCTTGAATTCAGAGCGGGCATCCAGATCACGATTGGCCCGGCCCACAGGCCAGTTGAAGATCAGTTCACGCATCGAGGCGGCGATCATCCAAGGCTGCATCTCAAGGGCATTGGCAGGCTTTTTAGCGGGATGATCCTTCAAATAAGCACGCACACCAGCCTGATAACTCTCGCACATCTGACGAATTTCAAGCGGGAGCTCTGGATACCGTCGCTGGCTCACCGCAACGTGTCCGGCAATGTACTGCTTGAAGTCATCTTCCACAGACCCGGGCCCATTCACTTCAGCCGCTCGACCGATAGCCAGTCGGTAGTTGGCGAAAATCTGTTCCAGCCGGTCCTCAGCCTGAGCATATCCAAGAGCATAGGCCCCGTCCGCCAGATTAGAGGCAAAAACGTGAGGCACGCCCCAGGTATCACGCTGAATGGTGATCTGGCCGGCTTGAATGACCTTGGTCGGAATCACAGAAAGGATCGCCAGAGCTATCAAAAAAAACCGGGTTTGAATGGCTGAGCGAAAAGGCATGGAGAGATTCTTTCAGGCGAAATGCACGGAATCAACGACTTTCAACATTTATAACCTGAACATACGTGAACATGCAAGGAGAGCCGTGAATTTTTTCCAGATCGATTCGAAGATGGCCAGCCAAACTAACCCGCCACGCCGGCAAGGGACGCATTTAGAGGTTCACCGGGATTGAATAAACTATTGTCCATTCAAGCCTTACAACTGGGGCGGATTGCTTATGTGTCTCCTCCGGAGCCCGAAGATCAGGGTTTCCAGGCTTGATGGATGTCCAGAGGACATGTCTGGTGCCCAACCCAAAAATCTTGACTTGAGGGGGCACTAGCCTCGGTTGGTTTTGGAAACCGGAAGTGATTTCCGGCCTGATCCTGAGTTGGGGCAGACCTGCGATGGAACTTGAGGCCGTAATGTCAAACGATTCATTCGCGATATGCCAGGCCTTTTAAGCCTGCATTGCATGGATGGACTGATGGCGCGTATTGAATTGATCAATCGGCCTGAATTGCGGGATCGACTACAGGCTTTATTAACATAGCCGATGAAAAAAGCCCGATCCCTCGGAAAGGACTGGCATGCGTTGGTCAATCCTGATATTCATACTCAATATATCATCACCCAGGTTGCAAACCGGGCCTCTTCAAATTTGAAAAAAACGAGCCGTCACGCATGCCACCACCCATCCAAGCCGTTTTTACCATCACAGGCCCTGAATATATTCAGGCCATGCGTCGGCATTATCGGCAAAAACTGAAACTTGTTAAGGACGGTGCCGCAAGCCTCTTGGCCATCGCTCTGGGGGCGTACCTTGTACAATCCAGAGGCCAAAGTCTGGGCTGGGTTCTCATCGGCTTGGGCGTGGCGTTGCTGCTTATGGTGATCTATGCCGTCTGGCTGATGCCGATCTTGATGTATCGATACCAGCCGAAGCTGCTATCCGAATATCAAATGAGTTTTCAAGAAGATGGAATCACGTTCCAGACCGACCAGATTCATTCGCAATTACAATGGTTGATCTATCATTCCTGGCTACGCGACGATCTTTTTTATATTCTGTACCATGGCAAACGCGACCTTTCCGTCATACCCCGCCGCGCTTTCTCATCAGAAGCCGACAATCAATTATTAGAACTTCTGCACCGCCGGATTGGCCCGCCTGTGAAATAATACAACCGATTTCAGACCTGCTTACACCCGCAATGTGCGAACCTGGGGCGTTCCGAAAATCGACGCCGCTGATCGCGCCGGAGTGGGACGTGGGATTTCTTGTGGCGCATACGATTATTTCCAGTCTGATGGGCCTTCCTGTGGGCGCGTTTCTCTATTTTGCGTTAAGGTATGTCTTTAAGAGGCCTAGTGAAGAATCTGATAGGTCCAGCCCTTGAGAGTTCCGTAGGCGGCCCGCATCAACCAAGACAAAAACTGAGCAAATGGAGCTAATCCAATGAGCCTTCTCGAGAAAACCAACCCGCACGCTACGCGCCGCAGCGTTCTGAGGAATGCCATCCAAGGGGCGATGACCGTGCCTCTTTTCATCTTCATCATCGGCAAGCCATACGTTCGAGAACACTATCGGATCACGATGCCGCTATTCACGTTGCTGGGTGCGGGCATCGGGGGATTGTGGGAATGGCAGGTAGATGATTCATGCGATGATGAGCCCAATACATCAAAGTGAGATTTCACCCCAAGTGGATAGGCAATCAGCCGATTGGCGATGGCCGTACCATTGACTGTATTGCTCCGTCCTGCATTGAAATCGATCTTCAGACGGAAAATATCGGAACCCGACCACCTATGTCCTATGGACAACAAAATCAACCGACTACGTATCTCCTCTCCTATGGATTTCCAATATCTTTTTTCTTTTTCCAAAAAAACCGTAAGAGTTCTCGCCCTGATCCGCTCATGGTAGATAGGCGCAACCAACGCGATCAAGGGCGACCACGACGAAGCCTCTCTTTTAAGGATTTTCCTTATCAGAGGTCAGCAGGTTCAAGCATTTGTAAAGGAGCATTCGAAATGAACACGAATCACTCGTTTTCAGAAAAGTTCCGCGGATTGATCCAGCGAATTCCGTATATCAGACAACCGAAGTCATCGAAAATACGCCCCCTTCTCTTCGGCACCCTCGGCCTGCTCCTGATAACTTCCAGTCAGGCCTCAGGTCAGGCCCCACCCCCGAAAGCGCCGCTCAGCCATGGGATGGCTTTAGATGGTCAGTCCATCCCATTAAAACCTAAAACCGGCCAGGCTCTGGCCATGATCTTTTATTCCACACAATGCCCAATTGCAAATGCTTACAGCAATACGCTGAGCGAACTGGGTAAAACTTTTCCTGAAAATAAAGTCCGACTGATTGGAATCTGTGTCGATCCGGACCTGACCAAAGAGCAGATTCTGACACATTCGAAAGAATTCGGCTGGAATTTCCCGATCCTGCACGATCCATCCGGCAAGCTCGTGAGCCAGTTCGGAGCCAAGGTCACTCCGGAAGTTTTTGTCGTTGATGAATCTGGCCAAGTCCGTTATCAAGGCCGAATCGACGATCAATTTACAGCTCGCCAGAAACGTAACCCCAACCCCAGTAAGCATGAACTCAAAGACGCCCTGACAGCCATCACAGCCGGCCAACCGGTCGCCATTGCCCTGACAACCGCCATCGGTTGCCCCGTGCCTGAACTCAAAGAGGTTGTCGCAAAGCCGGTTCCGACATACTCCCGGGAAATTTCCCGAATCATTCAAAAGAATTGCCAGGAGTGCCACAGCAAAGGCCAGATTGGCCCTTTCCCGCTCGAGACTTACGAACACGCTCGCAAGCGGGCTTCGGACCTGGCCGATGTGACCTCCGAAAAATTGATGCCTCCCTGGAAGGCCGAGCGCGGCTTCGGCAGAGCGATGAAGCACGACCGCTCGCTTTCAGAAACCGACATTCAGGCTTTCGCCGACTGGTCAGACGCCGGTGCTCCGCTTGGGAATATCGCAGAAATGCCCGCCCCAGTGAGCTTTGCGACCGACTGGAAAATGGGCACGCCTGACATGGTCCTCCAGTTGCCCGCTGGATATGTGATTCCCGCAACCGGGCCAGATCTCTACCGCTGCTTTGTCCTGCCCACCAATCTCCCAGACGATCGTTATATCTCCGCTGTGGAATTTAAACCCGACAATCGTAAGATCGTTCACCACATTGTGGGCTGGGTCGATGTCTCAGGTGAAGGCCGAAAGAAGGATGAACTGGAGCCGGGCCCTGGTTACATTTCATTCGTTGGTGCGGATATTCTAACCCACAGTGATATCAGTGGATGGGCCGCAGGACGTGGGCCGACCATTCTACCGGAAGGGGCTGGCTATTCCATCCCGAAAAATTCCGATATCATTTTGCAATTGCATTACCACCCAAGTGGGAAGCCAGAGACCGACCGATCTCAGGTCGGATTGTATTTCAGCCGAAAACCGATCAAGGCCGCACTGCACAGGACAGCAGCCAACAACACGGATATTACAATTCCGGCGGGTGCCAAAAATCATGAAATCAAGGCCGAGTGGGTGATACCGACCGATGTGGTCGCCCACTTTGTTTCGCCCCACATGCATTTGCTTGGTAAGGACATGAAAATGTCGATCACCTTCCCTGACGGACGCATTGAAGATTTAATCCATATTCCAAGCTGGGATTTCAACTGGCAGAGTTCCTATGAGTTTGAAAAGCCGATGGACCTGCCCAAAGGCTCGATCTTGAAAGTGGTTGCTCATTACGACAATTCCTCTGAGAATCCGAACAACCCCAGCAGCCCTCCGAAAGAAATAAAATGGGGTCCTGCCACATACGATGAAATGTGTGTCGGGTTCATTTCCATGACCAAAAAAGACCAGGATCTGACCCGCCCGGGTGAAAAGAATGATCTTGGGGTGATGATCCAAAATGCAAACCGTGCGAAAGATAAAGCCTCCAAGGCGAAGATTCTAAGCAGGGAATGACCTGGTGAACCGACAATTCCATGCAATATTGATTGCAGATGTTGGTTATGGTTTCTAAAAAAAACAGTGATCTGTAAACAATTCAGGGGGCGCCAATTCGGCGTCCCCTTGATTGGCAATCTTTTTTTGAATTGGCACAGATTCCGTACTACAGGATCTCACTGTGGCCGATCCTGCTGCCTTCATCCAATCAGCAGTGTGGTCAAAACATCTCAAAAAAAGGTTCAAAGGGGGTTGATCGATCATGATGACATTTGCAAGTTTAGACATCCTGGCTAGAATTTTCCTCGGCCTGAGTGTGACTTATCTCGTTGCAACGATTTCTGAGGTGGTGTGGCATCGCCATGTTTATCATGCCTCGAGCCGAACCCGCCGATTCTGGGCCAGATACCCTCGATATTTCGACTATTTTCTAAGGCACCATTATCGCCATACGATCGTCCATCATGGTCTGACTTTCCGTGAGGATCATATTACCCAATTCAAGGATCTTGAAGCAAAAGCGGAGATTGATCGGATTGTAGCACCAAAAAACGACAAATTGATCCATCGAGACGGCTATGGCCTTTCTCCAAGCTGGACCACCGGCTTAAGTGGGCTTATCACCTTCAACTTGACTGTCGCTCCAATTCTTCCAATTCTCTACTGGTTCTCAGGGCCATGTTCTTTTTGGGGCGGATTGCCCGTGCTTACGTTGTCGCCCATGTTGACAATGATGACTCATCCATACCTCCATCAGCATCATGGAGAGCCTGCCGCCAAGCCCTCTTTAATCATGAAGTTAGTGATGCGGACGTGGTATTTTAAAATGCTCTGGCGCCACCACTTCCTTCATCATAAATATCCCTCTTCGAATTTTAATTTTCTACTCGGCGGCGACCACCTGCTTGGAACTTACAGAAGACCTGATGAAAAAGACCTCGCCGACATGGCCGAATTCGGAATCCCATTTGAGCGTGCCAAATATCATTTAGAACGCCTGCCCTGATGAATATTGTTGAAATCGTTTGATCAGAGAATACTCGCAAACCACGATTGAAAGGACTTGCATCATGCTATTGGCATTAAATGGTTTAGACATCTCGGCCAGGATTCTGCTTGGCCTCATCGTCACCTATCTTATTGCAACCGTCTCTGAAGTGCTTCTACATCGCTATATTGCACATGCCAGTAGTAAAGCGCGTCGATATTGGGCCAGGCATCCCAGACTATTCGGGCATTTATTGAAGCTGCATTATCGCCATACCATTGTTCATCATGGACTCACATTCCGAATGAATCATGTGACCCAGTTCAAAGATACAAATGAAAGAGAACTCACAGATCGAATCGTTGCCCTCAGAGCCGATGAGCTGATCCATCGTGAAGATTACGGCCTGACCATCGGCTTGAGAGGTCTGATTTCATACAACATGACCGTCGCACCAATTCTCCCGATTTTATATTGGATCGCTGGCCCTTGGGCCCTGTGTGGAGCCTTGCCTGTGCTCACATTGGCGCCCTTCTCGGCAATGCTGCTCCACCCCTTTCTGCATGAGCATCATGAGACGGCACGCAAACCCTCGGCAATGGTTCAACTTTTAATGCGTACCAAATATTATCGCATGCTTTGGACTCATCATTTCGTTCATCACAAATATCCAAATTCAAACTTTAATCTGCTGCTGGGCGGTGACTTCCTACTCGGCACCTATCGAAGGCCAAATCCCAGCGACCTGGCCGAGATGGAAGAGGTCGGAATGCCCCTCGTTTTTTCCAAGTCCAAGGCTGAACAAAACAGTTCCCGAATTAACGATTGACTGACATTAAACCATCAGCGCCTTAACAACGATGGTAGATTCCCCTGCCCGCCCGGCAATTGTGTAGGCGTAATGTCATCCACCAGCCAATTCCCGTCCTTCTGCTTCTGAAATCCTAATTTCCAGGCGGATGTTGTCGGTGGGAAATTGATCGCTGAACCTCCAATTGGAGATTGCCACGTACCTGCACAAAAGACTTGAAAATCAGCCTTACCACGCTTGGTCTGACGCCCTGCACTGACATTTAAATCGCGGACACTCATAAAATCAAATTTCACCTGCTGCAAAGCCTCCTTCAAAAGTGTATTTCCCAAAGGCGATTGAAATTGGACACCCGCCCCCTGCCCATTCTGATAATAAACCGCTTTGGGCGACAAATGCTTACGCACACCCTCCATATCATTCCGGCTCACAGCAACCACCATTTCTGAAACAATCGACGCCAGCTTTTCACGATCCGTCGTCCACGACAAGTCAATCAACAACAATATTCCCGCCACACCCACCGCAATCAGTGCCCTGATCAAATGACGCCCATTTTGGGTCATCATTAAAACGACTGTCGAAATCGCGGCGAACAGGAGCAATACGATCACCATCGGCCAGGGATTTTCACCGAAATGAAGTTCCAGAAATTCCATCGCCAGTGTCCTTTATCCGTGATCAATTCGTGTGCATCACTGCTCTTGAGGCATTCACTTCATCAGATCCATTGTCGCATAATCCGCAAAAAGAATCAGCCGGTTGATCCCATTCAAGACTGGAATTTCGGAGTAAACTTTCGAGGCAGGCTTGAAACCTGGCCAAAAGTTTCAAAAGTTTGTCAGGTAAGAGAATGAGTGGTGGGCGGGCAAAAATGTTTCTGGAAAGAATTGAACAATTTTACTTTACGAGATATCCGATATAGGTTAGGATAGCAGTATTCCTACCTGATACCTCACGTCGGTCTATCATCTCTCAATCGTCAAAATTCCGCAAACGGAGCCATTTGCGATGCTTTATGTACCCGGCCGACTCGGCAAAGACCTATGCGACAGCCAACTTGGAATGACCCGCCGCGACATCGTTCGCGTGGGTGCCACCAGCCTCTTCGGGCTAAATTTAGGCCAGATTCTTGAGATGCAGGCCCACGGGGCCGCCAAAGACCTGACCGGCGGCCAAGCCGGCAAGCCGAACGATGCCAATCACGGTGGTGGACCAGGCTGGGGACAGGCCAAATCTGTTGTGCTTGTCTACCTTCAGGGCGGCCCGTCGCACCTCGACCTCTGGGACCCCAAAGCGAACGTTCCCGACAACGTAAGGTCTGTTTTTAAGCCAATCGACACGAAAATTCCGGGTGTCCAGTTCACCGAAATCCTCCCGAACCTGGCGAAAATCAACGACAAGTTCACGATGATCCGGTCGATGTCCTACACCCCCAACGGCCTGTTTAACCACACCGCCGCCATCTATCAGATGATGACCGGTTATACGACCGACAAAGTGAGCCCCTCCGGGCAGCTTGAACCACCGACCCCGAAAGACTTTCCGAACTTCGGCAGTCAGATCATCCGCTTGAAGCCTCCAACCCAGCCCATGCTGCCATTCGTGATGCTCCCACGCCCGCTTCAGGAATCAAACGTGGTGGGCAAGGGCGGAACAGCCGGATTCCTTGGCCGGGCCTACGACCCTTACACGCTCTATCCTGATGGCGATGACATGGATATGGAAAAAATGTCACGCGTCAAGGTCGACGACCTGAAGCTCCCATCCGACGTTTTCGCTGCCCGTCTCGAGCGCCGGGCCCGCCTTCGCGACGCCATTGATGCCGGCATGCCAGCGATTGAAAAAGCTGTTGAGGAATATAACCTTAACACCTATTATGACAAAGCTTTAAATCTGGTCATCTCAGGCAAGGCCCGCGAAGCCTTCAACCTGTCGAGCGAGCCAGAAGCCCTGCGTAACCGCTATGGCCGCAACACGTTCGGTCAATCCGCCCTACTTGCTCGCCGCCTGGTTGAAGCGGGTACACGGGTCGTGGAAGTGATCTGGCCTAAGGTGGCCAATTCTGACAACCACTCCTGGGACCACCACAGTGGCCTATCCGAGCGGATGAAGGACCGATCCGGCCCGATGCTTGATCAAGGACTTTCCGCCTTGATTGAGGACATGGACAGCCGGGGGATGCTCAAAGACACTCTGGTAATTGCTGTGGGCGAGTTCGGACGAAGCCCCCAGAAGGGCGTTTCGACGTCGGGCAACGGCAACTCGGCAGACGGCCGCGACCACTGGCCATACTGCTACACCGCCGTGATGGCCGGTGCAGGCACCAAGCGTGGATATGTGCACGGCAAGAGCGACAAAACAGCCTCTGCCCCGATCGAAGATCCAGTCCATCCTGGCCAACTTCTAGCCACGATTTACCACGCGATCGGGATCGACCCACGATCGATTGTTTACAACCACCTGAACCAACCCCGCGAGCTTGTGCAGTCGGACGCGATCACGAAATTCTTCGCCTGATCGTCCGATATTCGCAAGTTTCAGATCATCTATCACTCAAAAGAGCCGCCATTTTGTGCGGCTCTTTTTTTGGTATCATGAAATTGAGATAAATCAAATTCCGCTGAGGAGAGTCGATCATGTCAAGCGCGAATCCCAATCATCAGAACAGCCAGTTGCACGACGACAACGCCCCTGAGGACTGGACACCGCCGACCCCTGAGCACGTGGCCCGAATTGCTGCCATGGTGCCCCGGCAGAAGCCAAAACCGGCGAAGGATCCGCAGGGGGCGGGAAAAGGATTTGTTGGGCTTCTGAACAAACCTGGTGATGCGACACCATCAGATGATCAAATTCAGCAATGGTTGGAACAGAAGCATTTGAAATCATGAAAGTTTTTCTGGATACCAACATCGTTCTGGACGCTTTGATGGAACGAATACCGTGGGTAGACGAGGCCTCTGTCATCGTTCAAGCGATTCAATCCGGACAGATTGCAGCATATATTTCAGCATCAAGCCTGACGGACATTGCCTATTTGTCGTTTCGGATTTCAAAAGATCGAAACCGATCACGTCTGGTTTTATTAAAATGTTTGGAATTATTTGAAATCATCACCATCAATCAGGATCTAATCGAACAGGCTCTGAATTTAAATGGATTGGATTTTGAAGATGATTTGCAGATCATCTCCGCCATATCAGCGGAATGCGACGCGATTATTACCCGCGATATCCACGGGTTCATCCATTCACCGATCCCTGTGTTTGATCCATTTGCATTTCTGAATCGTTGATATTTATTTTTGATTTAAATTCAATCTTCCTCAAAGAAGTCGTTGGAAACCTCTTTCAGCTCATAGGTTTTCTTGACGGAAACGCCGAGATTGTGATCGATCATGAGTTCTGTGAGTTCATCACCATCAATCAGAACTACTTTTTTACCTTCGATTTTCTCTACAAAATCCTCGGCTTCTCGACTAAACTTAGAAGTGGTCAGGATAACGCCTTTTTTCGCTCGTATATAATCCATACTACCCACAAAACCTTGAACAATTGGACGACCGACAGTTGTATCCCATCGCTTCGCTTGAATTGAGACCACGTCAAGTCCTAATTTATCCTGATTGATAATGCCATCGATTCCCCCGTCATTAGAAAGCTGTGTAACCTCGCCCTTGCCAGCGATACCTCCATAGCCCATTCGAATGAGCAAATCGACAACAATGCGCTCGAAATAACCCGGCGTACAAATTTTCAGACGACTCAACAATTCAATTTTTGTGGACTGCCTGGATTGTTCATAAGCGAATTCAATTTGCTCCTGTGGTGTCAGGACCGTCATAACTTCTGACAGGTTAGAGACAGTTTCCACTGTCTTAATTGCTTTATTCTTAAATTCCAGAAACGAGTTATATTTCTCAAGATCTTTTGAACAAATAGGTCCCCGATGAGATTTCAATAGTTTCACTCCACTTTGTGATATTCGAACCACTCCCCTACCTACACTCTCTAAAAGTCCAGCATATTTCAGATAAGTCCTTGCCCATCCGACCCTATTAAAGAAAATAGCTTGCTGACCACTTGGTAAAAGCTGCTCTCGCTCATCATTTGATAACTGAAATTGATCTGCCAACCCCTGAACAATCGACTTCATCAAATGCTGCTGACCATCTTTGATGAAATCAAGGAACGGTCGCATCAATGATTGAAACCCTGGTATTGCCATATCTATAGTCAAACCTTTCAATACGAATTCACGAAACGATTCATCACCCTACCCCATAGAATATCATCCTACCGAATAACTACCACAACTAAACCATTAAATCGTGAGTTGATTCATGCAAAAACACTTGAATCCCAACCCAAAACCATTCAAAATAGGTCCACTCAAACTCCTCCGCCAATCATCCCCAACAGGATCAACTCAAAATGAATCGCCGCAACCTGCTTCAACAACTCTCCGCCCTCAGCCTTGGCCTAGCTGGTACATCTCAAATTGCATTGGCTCAGCAAGCGGCTGAAAAGACCAAACCTTCCGCCAAGAAAAAAATTGCCGCAAAAACCCTTGATCTTGCCTGGCACAATGTCGAAGACTTCGGGCTCGAAGGTCGCGAATGGTCTGACCTCAAACGACTTCGATATTACGACCGGTTTCCCGCCGAAGTGGAAAAGAATATCCCCGCTCCTGTCTGGAGCCTGAGCCGCGATTCTGCCGGAATGATGGCCCGGTTTCAATCCGACAGCACGACCATCGCCGTGCGATATACACTTCGCAACGATCGCCTGGCCATGCCCCACATGCCCGCCACAGGTGCTTCTGGCACAGACCTTTACGCTCAGGATGACAAAGGCGTCTGGCGATGGGTTTATTGCAGCCAGCCGACCGGAAAAAATGTCGAAACCGTGCTCATCAGTGGAATTCCAAAACAGAGCCGCGAGTTTCAATTATATCTGCCACTTTATAACGGTATCGAAAAACTCGAAATCGGAACCCTCAAAAACGCCCAATTCCAAGGCCATTCACCACGCCCGAAGCCTCTCGTATTTTACGGCACATCCATCACCCACGGAGCCAGCGCCAGCCGTCCTGGAATGATTCACACCGCGATTCTGGGGCGACGTTTGAATCTACCTATTTTAAATCTCGGATTTTCCGGTAATGGCCGCATGGATACAGGCGTTAATGAAATGATGGGCAAACTTGATGCCGCAGCATATGTCATCGACTGCCTCCCAAACATGGGCCCTGAACTTGTCACGGAACGCTCCGCTCCGCTCGTTCGGCAATTGCGTGCCGCCCGCCCGGAAACCCCGATTATTCTCGTCGAAGATCGCCGAAATACAAATTCATGGATTCTGAAAAGTCGCAATGATTTTCATACAGCCAATCACGCTGCACTTAAAAATGCTTATGATTCGCTGATCAAATCCGGCGTCAAGAATTTGTATTATATCAACGGCGACAATCTGCTGGGCGATGACAATGACGGAACCGTCGATGCCTCCCACCCAACCGACCTCGGCTTCTACCGACAGGCTCTGGAAATGGAACCCGTGATCAAAAAAGCATTAGGGAAGTAACGATTCGTTAAATCGATGATATTAAAGCCCGAAACTCGATTGATTCTTGTTTCGGGCTTGTTTCTCATATCAAACGATCAACGGATCGATCCATCCGGCAAATTCAGGATTTGTGACGAAGCCAGTCCGTTCCCGAACGTCTCAAAATTCTCCATCTTCCAGACAACCTGCTTTTCCCGTGTCACCTCAAACAATTGTGGCTGACCAGGCCCTGCATGGCAATTCCCCACAATCACATTCCCATTCGGAAGGGCTGTGACCGTAGTAACCCACGCCAATACGATCCCCTTTAATTCCTTCTGATCAATTTGCCAGACAATCTTGCCTGATTTATCGACCTCAAGAACTCGATTATTATTACCTCCACCAATTAAAGTATTGCCATTTTTTAATCGAATTGCACTATAAACTTCCATTCCATGCCCCTCCGGCCCGTGTCCTTCAGACCTCGGCCTGCCTCCAAGTTCCATTTCATAAGTCCAGATCACCTTTCCTGATCGGTCATATTCGCGAATCTTGCCATCGCCCTCGTGGCACACCAGATAGCCTCCATGCTCCATCCTCCTGACCAGTCGAGTGTCCCTGTGCGGATGAGGTCGATCCACCGTCAATTCCATTTCAAATGCAACCTTGCCATCCCTGTCCACTTCCACAATTCGCTTGTTACCAGACTCAGCCACCATCACCCGTCCATCCGGTAATGGCTGAAATGCATGAATTTCAATTCCACCCTGATACCCAGGTTTGTGCTTGGCTTCATACGACCAAGCAATCGTCTTGTCAGGCGACACTTCCACAATTTTTGTGCGGCTCACCGGTAGCAGAATATTTCCATTCTTCAGCAAATGCAAATCATGAGCCTCAGCCTTGTTTGCATATTTCCACTCCACCTTCCCACTCTCATCAATGATCGCCACCGAACCTTTATCAGCACCTAGAATCCGATAAGGTTTGCGATCATCAGCCGCTTTCAAACTGGTTCCTGAATGGGTGGAATAAATTCCAGCAATCGCACCCGCCCCTGTTTTGATGAAATTACGGCGTTTCATATTCGGTTGCATCTGCGTGTTCTCCTGTATCTGGTTTTGTCTGGACATGTCGGAACTATCGTTTTCGAGTTTTCTTTGGCTTGGGTTTATCCTCTGTAAATACGGCTGGATCGTAACCCATAAGCCGC